>NZ_JBEXGT010000025.1:0-129800 GCF_040607475.1 Sphaerisporangium sp. NPDC005288
GCCTCATAGGCGTCATCGACACCCTGCGCGATGTCGGGCGACTGCGCCCCGATCGACACCGACACCCCGCACGAGGCACCGTCGAACCCCTTGTGCGAAGCGTCGTACCCGATCTCCAGGATCTTCTCCCGGATCAACCCCGGAATATCGACATACGTCTCAGTCGTCACCTCACCGGCGACATGGACCTGACCAGTCGTGATCATCGTCTCGACCGCGACCCGGCTCGTCGGATCGCCCTTGAGCATGGCGTCGAGGATGGCGTCGCTGATCTGGTCGGCGATCTTGTCCGGGTGACCCTCGGTGACCGACTCGGAAGTGAACAGGCGGCGGGACAACTCAGTGGCTCCTCATGCAGCGGCTGCTGACGTCGTTGGCTTGGGCGTGAGACGGCCGAAGCGCTCCGCCGAGTGTAGCCCTACCTGTAGCGGCGCCGCTCTACCGTCCTGGCATGTGGGCGTGGCCGACGCCGTTCACAGGTCGGGCAGCGGATCCTTCGGGAGGTCTCCCGGGGAGAACGCCTCGGCGTCCGCCGCCGCGACGACCGCGACGTATTCATCGTCGACCTCGAAAACCGTACCACCCAACTCGATCGTGGGACCGGCAGCGAATCGCACGGGGCCGAGGCGCGTCTGGCGCGGGTAGGTCGCCCACACCGCGGCGGGCTCGTACCTGCTGAACACCTTGGTGGCCAGCACGGTGATCGAACGGCCCGTCACCACGACCATGTAGTTGGCCACGCCGCCCGAGCGCACCAAAGTGACGGGGAAGACATAGTGAATGTCCTCGCCCGGCGGCAGCAGAGCGCGACAGCGTCCCCTGATGGCGGCGGTCACCGGCATGTCAAGACCTCCCGGTCCGGCATCCATCTGGAGTATCCGCCGGGAATCGCCCGCCATCAAGCGCCTTCGTCCCGGTTTGCGGTCAAGGTCAGAGATCTGTGGCTCCGAAGCGCCCGCATCGCCGCCCCGGCGATCAGCTCAGGCGGGGGACGACCAGGTCCCAGACGACGTCCGCCAGAACCTCCTTGGGAGCGCGAGGCACCTCGACGGGCTCGCCATCGGCCACCAGGACGACCGCCGCGTTGTCGGGGGTGCCGAAGGCCAGCCCCTCCCCCACCTGGTTGACGACCAGCAGGTCGCAGCCCTTGCGGGCGAGCTTGGCGCGGCCGTTGGCCAGCACGTCGTCGGTCTCCGCGGCGAAGCCGGCGATCACCTCGGGAGCGGGCTCGCCGCCCTGCCTGCGCCGCTCGCACAGCTCGGCCAGGATGTCGGGGTTCTCGGTCAGCCGGATCGGCTCGGGCCCCGCGGAGGTCTTCTTGATCTTGGATCCGCTGCGCTCGGCGGGACGGAAGTCGGCCACGGCCGCCGCCATGACCACCACGTCGGCGCGGGCGGCCGCCTCGAACACCGCCGCGCGCAGTTCCAGAGCGGACTCGACGCGCAGGACGGTGACCCCCGCCGGGTCGGGCAGGGCCACGTTCGCCGCGACCAGCGTCACCTCGGCCCCGCGCGCCACCGCCGTGCGGGCCAGGGCGTACCCCTGCAGGCCGGAGGAGCGGTTGCCGATGTAGCGGACCGGGTCGATGGCCTCGCGTGTGCCGCCGGCGGAGATCACCACGCGGCGACCGGCGAGGTCGCGCCCGCGCCCCGCCAGCACGAGCCGGCAGGCCTCGAAGATCTGCTCAGGGTCGGGAAGACGGCCGGGCCCGGTGTCGGCGCCGGTCAGCCGGCCCACCGCCGGCTCGATGACCAGCGAGCCGCGCTCGCGCAGCGTCGCGACATTGGCCCGGGTGGCGGGGTGCTCCCACATCTCGGTGTGCATGGCGGGGGCGAAGACCACCGGACATCGCGCGGTGAGCAGCGTGTTGGTGAGCAGGTCGCCGGCCAGGCCATGGGCCGCCCTGGCCAGGATGTCGGCGGTCGCCGGGGCGACCACCACCAGATCGGCGCCCTGGCCGATGCGGACGTGCGGCACCTCGTGGACCGACTCCCACACCTCACTGGTGACGGGGTTGCCGGACAGGGCCGCCCACGTGGGCTCGCCGACGAAGCGCAGCGCGTCGCGCGTGGGGACGACCCGGACGTCGTGCCCCGACTCGGTGAACAGCCGCAGCAGCTCGCACGCCTTGTACGCGGCGATGCCCGCGCCCACGCCGAGAACGACTCTCGGCCTGGCGCGGTCGTGGCTGGCCATCGTGGTCTCCGGGGCGGAGTGCTGTCGGGCTCGGGGTCGCCTCGGGAAGGTCTCAGCCCTCGATGGGCTCGGAGCTCAGCAGCCCCTCGGAGATCTCGCGCAGCGCGATGGACAGCGGCTTCTCCTGGGCGTGGGTCTCCACCAGGGGGCCGACGTACTCCAGCAGGCCCTCGCCGAGCTGGGAGTAGTAGGCGTTGATCTGGCGCGCCCGCTTCGCGCCCATGATGACCAGGCTGTACTTGCTGTCGACGACCTCAAGCAGCTGGTCGATCGGCGGGTTGGTGATGCCTTCGGCAACCGGGGCAGTGCCTGCCACGTCGTCGGCCTCTCAGTCGGAATTGGACTCGTATTCGAGTCTGCGGTCTTGGCCTCGGAGGATACCAGGCGGGAACGGCGGGGCCGACTCGCTCAGGCCGGGCCGATCGTCACTTCAGCAAGGCTACCAGCCGGCCGCACACATCCTTGACCGCCGTGTTGACCAGCGACAGGTCGAACTCCTTCTCGGCGGCCAGCTCGACGCGGCCCGCCGCCAGGCGGCGCTCGATGACGTCCTCGGGCTCGGTGCCGCGGCCGCGCAGGCGGCTCTCCAGCTCTTCCCAGCTCGGCGGGGCCAGGAAGACCAGCAGCGCCTCCGGCATCGACTCGCGCACCTGCCGCGCGCCCTGGAGGTCGATCTCCAGCAGCGTCGGCACGCCCTCGGCGAGCTTGCGCTCGACGGGCGCACGGGGCGTCCCGTACCGGTTGCCGGCGAACTCCGCCCATTCGAGCAGCTCGCCGCCGGCCACCATGCGGTCGAACTCGGCGCCGTCGACGAAGTAGTACTCGACGCCGTGGGTCTCACCGGGCCGGGGAGACCTGGTGGTCACCGAGACCGACAGCCACACCTCGGGGTGGGACCGCCGAAGCTCGGCGACGACCGTGGACTTGCCGACGCCCGACGGGCCGGACAGGACCGTGAGGCGCTTGCCCGTCGGTCCGGAGGAGACCATCGTCGCCTCCGGACTCCCGGATGGAGGCATGGAGTCACCGTCACGTGTCCCGTACCCCCCGAAAACGGGAGCCTTGTGGGCTCCGCCCTCTTCGGGCCAGGACGTACCGGTCACTACCACACCCCCGTAAATCATGTTCCGCGAACCGAGATCAGCTCTCGGCACCGCCGAACTCACGCTCCAGAGCGGCGCGCTGGTTGGCGCCGAGGCCCCGTACACGACGGGACTCGGCGATACCGAGCCGCTCCATGAGCTGCTTGGCGCGGACCTTGCCCACGCCGGGGAGCGACTCCAAAAGTGCCGACACCTTCATCTTGCCGATGACGTCGTCGGTCTGACCATCCTTCAGCACCTCAGCCAGAGAAACCGCGCCGTGCTTCAGCCGGTTCTTGACCTCGGCACGCTCCTTGCGGGCCTTGGCAGCCTTCTCCAGGGCTGCGGCGCGCTGCTCGGGGGTCAGGGGAGGAAGAGCCACGCCGGGTCACCTCGAATTTCTGTCGATGTACTCGGACGGGAGGGGAAACTAGCTGGTCTTGGGCTCGCAAGCAACGTCAAGGCCAGTTTCTCCCCACAAGAAATTCATTTCATCACCCAGCGTGTTCGCCTCATTGCCGTGCGTCGACAAAACCGGCCTGTACTGGCCCCTCGCGGGCTAGTCCTCCCACGCGGCGGGAAACCCAGCGGGCTAGTCCATTCGGCACCACAAAGATCATCCTTTCCGCCATCCTCCGCCCTCCGGACTCGCCGCGAGCGACTCCACCAGACCGCCCAAACAGCCCACTCAGGCCGCCCCCAGAGACCCCACAAGCCCGCCGAGCACAGCGAGTCCACCGACCCGACACAACACCCGTCTCAAGGTCACCCAGGCCCCGTCAAACCATCCCAACGGCTCGGCCACAAGACCCGCTCGCGCCGCCTCAAAGGCGCCCCGAGCCCGCCGAGCGGAGCGAGGCCAAGCAAACGCTGCTCGGGGCGCGGCGGTGTCCTGAGGAGGAGGGAGGGTGAGGAACGAGCCCGGACGACGACGAAGGACGCCGCCTCAAGGGCGCCCCGAGCCCGCCGAGCGGAGCGAGGCCAAACAAACACAGCCCGCCGCCTCAAGGGCGCCCCGAGCCCGCCGAGCGAGCACAGCTCAACCCGAGAGGACGCGCCGGAGGGCCGCGGCGATGCCGGCGGCGGCGGCGCCGGGGTCGGGCGAGCCGGTGATGGGCCGTCCGATCACCAGCAGGTCGGCCCCGTCGGCGATGGCCTGCTCGGGGGTGGCTACCCTGGCCTGGTCCTGGGTGTCGGAACCGGCGGGCCGCACGCCCGGGGTGATGAGCGTAATGCCGGGCCCGACCTCCGCGCGGACGGCGGCCACCTCGCGCGGGGAGCACACGAGGGCCTGGGCGCCCGCTCCGACGGCCTCTACGGCCAGACGGCGCACGGCGTCGCTCGCCGGGCCCCTGACCCCCAGGCGCACCAGATCGGCCTCTGACAGCGATGTCAGGGCCGTCACGGCGGCGATGACGGTGTTGGGGAGGGCGTCGACGGCGGCGCGGATCATGGTGCCGCCTCCGGCCGCGTGGACGGTGAGGATGTGCGGCTTGAGGCGCGTGACGGCCTTGGCCGCTCCGGCGACGGTGTTCGGGATGTCGTGGAGCTTCAGGTCCAGGAAGATCTGGACGCCGGAGGCGCCGCGCACGGAGGCGATCACGTCGGGTCCGTAGCGCAGGTAGAGTTCGAGGCCGACCTTCACGGTGCTCACGTGCGGCGTCACCAGGGCCGCCCAGCGGGCCGCCGTCTCCAGATCAGGTGCGTCCAGGGCGACGGCGATGGGTGCGGACGTCAAAGTGAGCTCTCCTCCAGGTCGATACGGTGCCGGGGCCCTGCCCCGGGCGGTCGGTGCGCGAGGCCGACGGCGTCGGCGAGGCGCTCGAAGCCGCGCTCCTTGAGCAGGTCTTCCAGCTCCCGCAGAATCCGCAGGCAAGCGTAGGGGTCGTGGAACAGTGCGGTGCCCACCGAGACGACGCAGGCGCCGGCCAGGATGAGCTCCAGGGCGTCCCTGCCGGTCATGACGCCGCCCATGCCGACGATGGGCACGCCGGGCAGCGCGGCGTGCACCTGCCACAGGCAGCGCACGGCCAGCGGCCGGATGGCGGGCCCCGAGAGCCCTCCGGTGCCGGCGGCGAGCGAGGGGCGCATGGTGTCGACGTCGATGCTCATGCCGAGCGGGGTGTTGATCATGGCGAGGGCGTCGGCGCCGCCGTCCACGCAGGCGCGGGCGACGGCGACGATGTCGGCCACGTCCGGGGCGAGCTTGGCCACGACGGGGACGTCGTAGCGCATGGTGGCGCGCACCGAGGCGAGCACCTCGGCGGAGGCGGCGGGGTCGCGGGCGAAGACCCGGCCGAGGTCCTCGACGTTGGGGCACGACAGGTTGACCTCGACGGCGGCCACGCCGGGCGCGTCGGCGAGCCTGCGCGCGAGCGCGGTGTACTCGGCGATGCTGCCGCCGGCGATGGACACCACGGCCCTGGCCCCGCGCTCGACCAGCCGGGGAAGCTCGCGCTCGAGGAAGACCTCCACGCCGGGCCCCTGGAGCCCCACGGCGTTCAGCATGCCGGAGGGCGTCTCGGCCATGCGGGGGGTGGGCCGCCCGGCCCTTGGCGCCATGGTGATCGAGCGGGTGACCACCGCGCCGAGGCGGGCGAGGTCGAAGAACTGGGAGAGCTCGGCGCCGGAGGCGGCGCACCCGGCGGCCGTGGTGATCGGGTTGGCCAGTTCGACGTGCGCCAGGTACGTCCGCATGTCAACTGACATTTCGGGTGTGGGCACCTCCCTCCTGGGCTCGTCCCCCGGGGGCTCCGAGGGCGTCGAACGGGATCGTGCCGATGTCCTCGAACCGCACGCGCTCGCCGCGGAAGACCGGGCCCTCGACGCACGACCGCACCATGCGGGTCACCCCGTCCTCCCCGATGACCGGGATCACGCACGTCATGCAGACGCCGTACCCGCAGGCCATCGCCTCCTCCACGCTGACCTGCACGGGAATGTCGAACTCGACCGCGACGGCGGTCACCCCGCGCAGCATGGCCATCGGCCCGCTGGCGTACACCACGTCGGCCCGCGCGTCGGCGATCACCGAGGGCAGCGCGTCGGTCACCCGGCCGCGCAGGCCGAGGGAGCCGTCCTCGGTGGTGAGCGTCGTGGTCTCCCCCATGCGCCGGGCGCGCAGCGCGCCGAACACCCGGTCGGCCGAGGCGGCGCCGAGCACGAAGTCGACCCGGCAGCCGCGCTGCTGCAGGGTGTCGGCCAGTGCGAACAGCGACGCCGAGCCGTACTCTCCGCCGACCAGCACGCACGCGCACGGGTCGCGCGGCACGGGGAAGGGCCGGCCGAGCGGCCCGACCAGGTCCAGGGTGTCCCTGGCCTTGCGCTCGGCCAGCCACGCGGTGCCCCGCCCGCGCACGGCGAACACCAGCTCGACGGTGCCGCCGTAGTCGGGCTTGACGTCGTGCACGGAGAAGGCCCGGCGCGTCGGCATGGAGGTGTGCGGGCCGCCGACGGCCACGGAGACGAAGTGCCCGGGACGGAAGCGCTCGGCGATGCCCGGCGCGACGACGGTCAGGGCGTGGTAGGCGTCCACGCGGCGCGTCGTCAGCACCGTGCCGGTCACCTGCACCGGAGTAACGGCCGTCTCCTCCACCTCCCGCCGGGCGTCAGCCCCTCAGCCGCTGGGCGTGCTCCTGGAGCGACCGTACGCCCACCGACCCGGCGGCGATCGCCTGGATGCCCTGGACGGCCGCGCCGAGCCCCTGCACCGTGGTGACGCACGGGATGCCCCGCAGGACGGCCGCCGTGCGGATGTCGTAGCCGTCCAGGCGCGGCCCCGACTGCCCGGGGCTGCCGAAGGGGGTGTTCACGATGAGGTCCACCTCGCCGTCCAGGATGCGGGTCACGATGGTGGGCTCACCGTCCGTGCCGATGCCGTCGCTCTGCTTTCGCACGATCTTGGCATGGACGCCGTTGCGGCGCAGCACCTCGGCGGTGCCCTCTGTGGCCAGGATCTCGAACCCCAGGTCGGCCAGGGCCTTCACCGGGAAGATCATCGCCCGCTTGTCGCGGTTGGCGACCGAGACGAACGCCCGCCCCTTGGTCGGCAGCGACCCGTAGGAGGCCGACTGCGACTTGGCGTAGGCGGTGCCGAACACCTCGTCGATGCCCATGACCTCGCCTGTGGAGCGCATCTCGGGCCCGAGGATGATGTCGACGCCGTGGAAGCGGTTGAAGGGCAGCACGGCCTCCTTGACCGCGATGGGGGCGTCCAGCGGGAGCGTCCCGCCGTCGCCTTCGGCGGGCAGCATGCCCTGGCCGCGCAGCGCGGCGATGGTCTCGCCCATCATCACCCGCGCGGCGGCCTTGGCCAGCGGCACGGCGGTCGCCTTGGACACGAACGGCACCGTGCGGCTCGCCCGCGGGTTGGCCTCAAGGACGTACAGGATGTTGGCCGACATGGCGTACTGGACGTTCAGCAGCCCGCGCACGCCGACGCCGCGCGCGATGGCCTCGGTGGCGGCGCGGATGCGCTTGATGTCGAACCCGCCCAGGGTGATCGGCGGCAGCGCGCACGCCGAGTCGCCGGAGTGGATGCCGGCCTCCTCGATGTGCTCCATGACGCCGCCCAGGTAGAGCTCCTCGCCGTCGAACAGGGCGTCCACGTCGATCTCGATGGCCTCGTCGAGGAACTTGTCGACCAGCACCGGGTGGTCGCTGGCGGCGCCGGCCCGCTCCATGTACGCGCTCAGGGTGGCCTCGTCGTAGACGATGGCCATGCCCGCGCCGCCCAGGACGTAGGACGGGCGCACCAGGACGGGGTAGCCGATCTCGCCGGCGATGGCCCGCGCCTCCTCGACGGTGACCGCGGTGCCGTGCTTGGGCGCGGGCAGGCCCGCCTCGGCCAGCACCCGCCCGAACGCCCCGCGCTCCTCGGCCAGGTGGATGGACTCGGGGCTGGTGCCGACGACCGGCACCCCGGCGTCCTTGAGCGCCTGCGCCAGCCCGAGCGGGGTCTGCCCGCCGAGCTGGACGATCACCCCGGCGACCGGGCCGGCCTGCTGCTCGGCGTGCACGACCTCAAGGACGTCCTCCAGCGTGAGCGGCTCGAAGTACAGCCGGTCGGAGGTGTCGTAGTCGGTCGAGACGGTCTCGGGGTTGCAGTTGACCATCACGGTCTCGTACCCCGCCTTCGACAGCTCGAACGAGGCGTGGACGCAGGCGTAGTCGAACTCGATGCCCTGGCCGATGCGGTTGGGGCCGCTGCCCAGGATGATGACCTTGGGCCGGTCGCCGCCGGGGACCTCGTTCTCCTCGTCGTAGGTCGAGTAGAGGTAGGGGGTCTTGGCGGCGAACTCGGCGGCGCAGGTGTCGACGGTGTTGTACACCGGCCGCACGCCGAGGCCGTGGCGCAGCGCGCGCACCTCGGGCTCTGCCATGCCGCGGATCTCGGCGATCTGCGCGTCGCTGAAGCCGTGCCGCTTGGCGCGGGTGAGGGCGGCGGCGGTCGGCTCGCCGCGGCCGAGCTCGCGGGCCTCCTCGTCGATGAGATAGAGCTGGTCCAGGAACCACGGGTCGACGCTGGTGGCCTCGTACAGCTCCGTAAGGGTCGCCCCGGCCCTGATCGCCTGCTGCATGGTGCGCAGCCGCCCGTCGTGCGGCTTGCGGCAGGCGGCGAGCAGTTCGTCCTTCTCTCCGGGGTCGCCCGTCCAGGAGAAGGACGAGCCCTTCTTCTCCAGTGACCTGAGGGCCTTCTGGAGCGCCTCGGGGAAGGACCGGCCGATGGCCATGGCCTCGCCGACCGACTTCATGTGGGTGGTGAGGGTCTGGTCGGCCCCGGCGAACTTCTCGAAGGCGAAGCGCGGCACCTTGACCACGACGTAGTCCAGGGAGGGCTCGAAGGAGGCCGGCGTCTCGCGGGTGATGTCGTTCGGAATCTGGTCCAGGGTGTAGCCGACGGCGAGCTTGGCGGCGATCTTGGCGATCGGGAAGCCGGTCGCCTTGGAGGCCAGGGCGCTGGACCGCGACACGCGCGGGTTCATCTCGATGACGATCATGCGCCCGGTGCGCGGGTCCACGGCGAACTGGATGTTGCAGCCGCCGGTGTCGACGCCGACCTCGCGGATCACCGCGATGGCGACGTCGCGCATGTTCTGGTACTCGCGGTCGGTGAGGGTCATGGCCGGGGCCACCGTGACGCTGTCGCCGGTGTGCACGCCCATCGGGTCGATGTTCTCGATGGAGCACACGATGACGACGTTGTCGGCCCGGTCGCGCATGACCTCCAGCTCGTACTCCTTCCAGCCGAGGATGGACTCCTCGAGGAGCACCTCGGTGGTCGGCGAGGCGTCCAGGCCGGCGCCGGCGATGCGGCGCAGGTCGGCCTCGTCGTAGGCGAACCCCGAGCCGGCGCCGCCCATGGTGAAGCTCGGCCGCACCACGACGGGGTAGCCGAGCCCGGCGGCGGCGTCCAGGCACTCCTGCAGGGTGTGGCAGATCGCCGAGCGCGCCGACTCGGCGTTCAGGCCGTGCTCGGCGGCGACCCTGGCGACGATCTGCTTGAACAGCTCGCGGTTCTCCCCGGCCTGGATGGCGTCGATGTCGGCGCCGATGAGCTCGACGTCGTAGCGCTCGAGCACCCCGGCCTCGTGCAGCGCGACGGCCGTGTTGAGCGCGGTCTGCCCGCCCAGGGTGGGCAGCAGCGCGTCGGGGCGCTCCTTGGCGATGATCTGCTCGACGATCTCGGGGGTGATCGGCTCGACGTAGGTGGCGTCGGCGAACTCGGGATCGGTCATGATCGTCGCGGGGTTGCTGTTGACGAGGATCACCCGGTAGCCCTCGGCCCGCAGTACCCGGCACGCCTGGGTGCCCGAGTAGTCGAACTCGCAGGCCTGCCCGATCACGATGGGGCCGGAGCCGATCACCATGATCGACGAGATGTCGGTGCGCTTAGCCACGCGTGCCACCCTCCTTGGTGCCCGGGCGCGCCATCAGGGCGCAGAACTCGTCGAACAGGCCGGCGGCGTCGTGCGGGCCCGCCGCGGCCTCGGGGTGGTACTGGACGCTGAAGGCCGGGTAGTCGAGCAGGCGCAGCCCTTCCACGCAGCCGTCGTTGAGGTTCACATGGCTGACCTCGGCGCGGCCGTAGGGGGTCTCGAAGGGCCCGTCGAGGGGCGCCTGGACGGCGAAGCCGTGGTTGTGCGCCGAGATGTCCACCTTGCCGGTGCGGCGGTCCTGGACGGGCTGGTTGACGCCCCGATGCCCGTACCGCAGCTTGTAGGTGCCAAGGCCCAGGGCGCGGCCGAGGATCTGGTTGCCGAAGCAGATGCCGAACACCGGCCGGCCGGCCTCCATGACGCCGGTGAGCGCCTCGACGGCGTAGCCGGCCGTCTCGGGGTCGCCCGGCCCGTTGGACAGGAAGACGCCGTCGGGGTCCAGGGCGAGGATGTCGGCGGCCGTGGCGCTCGCCGGGAGCACGTGGACCTCGCACCCGCGCTCGGCCATGCGGTGGGGGGTCATCGCCTTGATGCCGAGGTCGACGGCGGCCACCGTGAACCGCTTGGCGCCGTGGGCGGGCACGACGTACGGCTCGGCGGTGGAGACCTCCTTGGCCAGGTCGGCGCCCACCATCGAAGGGCTGCCCTTGACCCGCTCGACCAGCTCCTCCACGGGCGCCGAGGGCGCGGTGAACACCCCGGCGCGCATGGCGCCGCGCTCGCGCAGGTGGCGGGTGAGCGCGCGCGTGCCCGGCATGGCGATGCCGACGACGCCCTGCCGGCGCAGCTCTTCGTCCAGCGAGCGCTTGGAGCGCCAGTTGGAGGCGACGCGCGCCGGCTCGCGCACGACGTACCCGGCGACCCAGACGCGGGAGGACTCCGGGTCCTCGTCGTTGACGCCGGTGTTGCCGATGTGCGGGGCGGTCATCGCCACGATCTGCCGGTGGTAAGAGGGGTCGGTGAGGGTCTCCTGGTAGCCGGTCATGCCGGTGGAGAACACCATCTCGCCGAATGTCTCCCCCTCGGCGCCGTACGGCGTGCCGTGGAAGACCCGGCCGTCCTCCAGCACGAGGACGGCCGTGCCGGTGGTCGCGAGCGTCACGTGAGCTTCCCTTCGAGAACGGTGGGGCGGCCGCGCAGGAACGTGGCGACCACCCGCCCCGGCAGGGTCATGCCCTGGTAGGGGGTGTTGCGGCTCTTGGAGGCGAACCCGCCCGGGTCCACGGCCCAGCGGACCGACGGGTCGAACAGGGTGAGGTGGGCGGGCGTGCCGGGCCTCAGCGGGCCGCCCTGGCCGTCCAGCCGCCCGATGCGGGCGGGCCGCGCGGACATGCGGTCGGCGACGCCCGCCCAGTCGAGCAGGCCGGTCTCGACCATGGCCTCCTGGACCACCGACAGGGCGGTCTCCAGGCCGATCATGCCCATGGCCGCGGCCGGCCACTCGGTCTCCTTGTCCTCGACCGGGTGGGGGGCGTGGTCGGTGGCCACGCAGTCGATGGTGCCGTCGGCGAGCGCCTCGCGCAGCGCCTCCACGTCGGCCCTGGTGCGCAGCGGCGGGTTGACCTTGTAGATCGGGTTGTAGGCGCCGTTGGGCGAGTCCTCGGCGCAGGCGTCGGTGAGCAGCAGGTGGTGCGGGGTGACCTCGGCGGTGACGTCCCAGCCCTTGGACTTCGCCCAGCGGATGATCTCCACAGACCCGGCCGTCGAGACGTGGCAGATGTGCAGCCGGGAGCCGACGTGCGCGGCCAGAAGGCAGTCGCGGGCGATGATGGCCTCCTCGGCGACCGCCGGCCAGCCGGTCAGGCCGAGGCGCCCCGAGATCGCGCCCTCGTTCATCTGCGCGCCCTCGGTGAGGCGCGGCTCCTGGGCGTGCTGGGCCACCACCCCGTCGAACGCCTTGACGTACTCGAGGGCCCGGCGCATCAGGACGGCGTCGGAGACGCACACCCCGTCGTCGGAGAAGACCCGCACCCGGGCCGCGCTGTCGGCCATCGCGCCGAGCTCGGCGAGCTGCTTGCCGGCCAGGCCCGAGGTGACCGCGCCGACCGGCTGGACGTCGCAGTGCCCGGCCTCCTGGCCGAGCCGGTAGACCTGCTCGACCACGCCGGCGGTGTCGGCGACCGGGGAGGTGTTGGCCATCGCGTGGACCGCGGTGTACCCGCCGAGCGCCGCGGCGGCGGTGCCGGACTCCACGGTCTCGGCGTCCTCGCGGCCCGGCTCGCGAAGGTGGGTGTGCAGGTCGACCAGGCCGGGCAGCGCGATCAGCCCGCCGGCGTCGAGATGCCCCGCGCCGGGGGCGTCCACCTCGCCGGGAGCACCGACGGCGGCGATGTAGCCGTCTTTGAGCAGGATGTCCTTCGGCTCGCCTCCGAGGACGCGGGCCCCCTTGAGAAGGTAGGTCACTGGTTTCCCCCGATCGCGGGCTCCGAGCCGGACAGAAGCAGGTACAGGACGGCCATGCGCACGGTCACGCCGTTGGTGACCTGCTCGACGATGGTGGAGCGCGCGGAGTCGGCGACCTCGGCGGCGATCTCCATGCCGCGGTTCATCGGCCCGGGGTGCATGACGATCGCGCCGTCGGGCATGCGGCCGAGGCGCTCGGGGTCCAGGCCGTACCGGCGGCTGTACTCGCGGGCCGAGGGGAAGTAGGAGGCGTTCATCCGCTCGTGCTGGACGCGCAGCATCATGACCGCGTCGGACTTGGGCAGCACCGCGTCGAAGTCGTAGGAGACCTCGCACGGCCACTCGCCCATCGCCACCGGCAGCAGCGTCGGCGGCGCGACCAGCGTCACCTCGGCGCCCAGAGTGTGCAGCAGGTGGACGTTGGAGCGGGCGACCCGGCTGTGCAGCACGTCGCCGACGATGGTGACCCGTCGCCCGACCAGGTCGCCGAGGCGCCTGCGCATCGTGAAGGCGTCCAGCAGGGCCTGCGTCGGGTGCTCGTGCGTGCCGTCGCCGGCGTTGACCACGCTGCCGTCGACCCAGTTGGCCAGGCGGTGCGGGGCGCCCGAGGCGCCGTGGCGCACGACCACGGCGTCGGCGCCCATCGCCTGCAGGGTGAGCGCGGTGTCCTTCAGGCTCTCGCCCTTGGACACGCTGGACCCCTTCGCCGAGAAGTTGATCACGTCGGCGGACAGGCGCTTGGCGGCGGCCTCGAAGGAGATGCGGGTGCGGGTGGAGTCCTCGAAGAAGAGGTTCACCACCGTGCGGCCGCGCAGGGTCGGCAGCTTCTTGATCGAGCGGCCGGAGACCTGCGCGAGCTGCTCGGCGGTGTCGAGGATCAGCAGGGCGTCGTCGCGCGACAGGTCGGCGGTGGACAGCAGGTGGCGCATCATCGCCGGCCTCCTCTCGGGCAAGGGCGCGAGACGGGGACAGGGGTGGGGCGGCGCCTCATCGCTGGCCCCCTCTCAGCAGGACCGCGTCGCGCTGGTCGATCTCGGCGAGGCACACCCGGACGGTCTCGGCGCGGGAGGTGGGGAGGTTCTTGCCGACGTGGTCGGCGCGGATGGGCAGCTCGCGGTGGCCGCGGTCGACCAGCACCGCGAGGCGCACCGCCGTCGGGCGGCCGAGGTCGTTGAGCGCGTCCAGCGCGGCCCGCACGGTGCGGCCGGAGAACAGCACGTCGTCGACCAGGACCACGATGCGGCCGTCGACGCCCTCCTTGGGCAGGTCGGTGCGGCCGAGGGCGCGCGCGGGGCGCAGGCGCAGGTCGTCGCGGTACATGGTCACGTCGAGCGAGCCCGCCGCGACCGGGCGTCCCTCGACCTGCTCGATGCGGTCGGCGAGCCGGCGCGCCAGGAGGGTGCCCCTGGTCGGGATGCCGAGCAGCAGGAGATCGTCGGGGCCTTTGGCGCGCTCGAGGATCTCGTGGGCGATGCGGGTGAGGGCCCGGTTGATGTCGGGGGCCTCCAGGACGGCGCGCTCGCCGTCGACCGGACGGCCACCGCCGGGCGCCGGATCCCCGTCGACGCGGGGATCGTCGTCGCGCGCCTGATTTCGGGCGGCGTTCATGAGGGTCACCACCTTTCCCGCCTCACAGGACGGGTCTTAAAGGACTTGGCGTGCCCCACGTTAGCAGCCCCCCGCCGGACGCTCGGAACGGGTGGCCACCTTCACGAGCTGGGCGGATACCCTCGAGGCCGGACGGCGCGGCCTTCCCGCCGCCCGGCCGGCCGGGCCGGCGATCCCTGCCTCCGGCCGGCCGGACGCATGCCCCGGGCGGGCGGATGCGGCGGGGGTGGCGCTTGGGACCGAGCGGAGGAGTGCCGAACCGGACAGGATTCGGCATCTTTTTTCCAATCAGCTTGACCAATCACGTCCACACCTTTACCGTCACTGTGCGTAACCACACCTCGCGACGTTCTCGGGTAAACCACGACGTGTCGGTCACCGATGGTGCCTCCCCGGGTGCCACCCGATCGCCGTTGCATTCGTCGCAAGGCGCACAATAAGTGAGAACGTTCATAGAAAGCCGGGGGGCCAAACGATGCCGTCTGACTACGCCAAGTCGCTGGGCGCGAGGCTGCGCGCCATCCGCACCCAGCAGGGGCTATCACTGCATGGAGTCGAAGAGAAGTCTCGAGGCAGGTGGAAGGCCGTCGTCGTGGGCTCCTACGAGCGGGGTGACCGCGCCGTCACGGTGCAGAAACTCGCCGAATTGGCCGACTTCTACGGCGTCCCGGTCTCCGAGTTGCTCCCGGGCGGTTCCGCCCCGAGCCCGCTCGGCCCCACGCCGAAGCTTGTGATCGATCTTGAGCGGCTGGCGCAGTTGCCCAAGGAGAAGGCCGGGGCGCTCGCCCGCTACGCGGCCACCATCCAGAGCCAGCGTGGCGACTACAACGGCAAGGTGCTGTCCATCCGCCAGGAGGACCTGCGCTCCCTCGCGGTCATCTACGACAAGTCCCCCACCGAGCTCACCGAGGAGCTCATCACGTGGGGCGTGCTGGACGCCGAGGCACGCCGCGCGGTCGAGTCCTTCTGACCCTGCGGCCGAGGCCGCCACGCGGCGGCACCTCGCGGCCGCCGTGCGCCGAAGAGCCCGCGAGAGAGCATTCCGCTCCTCGCGGGCTCTTCGCGTCTCCACGGGCCCTTCACCCTGCACGGGTCCTTCACTCGGCACGGGCCCTTCGCGCTGGACGGGCCCTGGCCCTGCACAGGCCCTTCGCCCTGCACAGGCCCTTCGCCCTGCACAGGCCCTTCGCCCTGGACGGGCCCTTCGCACTGGACGCCCCCTTCGCCCTGCGGGCCCCTTCGCGCCGGCGGGCCGTCGGGGACGCCGTCCTGACGGGGCGCGATGTGGGGTCTCCCACATTCGCCGCCGCTTAATTGTCATCTCACATGACAAATTGTTAGCGTTGTGGCGTGCGACTGACGAAGTTCACCGATCTCGCCCTGCGGGTCACCATGCGCCTGGCGGTCGTGGAGCCGGGGGCCACCCTCACCACCGCGCAGGTGGCCGAGGCGATGTCGATCCCTTACACCCACACCGCCAAGGCCATCTCGCGCCTGCGGCATCTCGGGGTCGTGGACGCGCGGCGGGGTCGCGGCGGCGGCCTGGAACTGACCGCGTTCGGGCGGTCCGCGTCGCTGGGATGGCTGGTCCGCGAGCTGGAGGGCGAGGAGGAGGTCGTGGCGTGCGAGGGTGAATTCCCCTGCCCGCTACGGGCCGCCTGCCGGCTGCGCGGCGCCCTCCGCGACGCGCAGCGCGCGTTCTACGCCTCGCTCGACGCGCTGACCATAGGCGACCTGGTGACCTCGCCGACCGGGCCGGTCCTGCTGTCGCTCACCTGAAGCCGGCCGCCCGCACGGTGGCCGTCACGGCCGCGGTTGAATATGAAGATCATTTACCAATTAACTCTCCAGGAGGATTTGTGCTCTCCCTTGAATCGGCCGCGCACGTCCGTGCCACCCTGCCCGCGATCGGCGCCGCCATCGGCGACATCGCGGCGCGCTTCTACGACACGATGTTCGCCGACAACCCCGAGCTGCTGCGCGACCTGTTCAACCGGGGCAACCAGGCGAACGGCGAGCAGCGCGCCGCCCTGGCCGGGGCGCTGGCCGGCTACGCCGCCTCGCTGGTCGGCTCCGGCGCCGCCCCGGACGCCATGCTCGCCCGCATCGCCAACAAGCACGCGTCACTGGGCGTCACCGCCGACCAGTACGTCCTGGTGCACAAGTACCTCTTCGCCGCCATCGGCGACATCCTCGGCGAGGCGATCACGCCCGAGGTCGCGGCGGCCTGGGACGAGGTGTACTGGCTCATGGCCGGCACGCTCATCGCCCTGGAGGCGGTCCTCTACCGCGAGTCGGGCGAGGGGTGGCTGGAGGCGACGGTGATCGACCGGCGCCGCGAGACCCCGGAGGTCGTGTCCTTCACGCTGCGGCCGAAGGTCGCCAGGTCGTTTCGGCCGGGGCAGTACATCAGCGTCGCCGTCCCCCTTTCCGACGGGGCCCGGCAGATCCGGCAGTACAGCCTCTCGCGCGCGCCGGAGCGGGGCGACTGGCGCATCACCGTCAAGCGGGCGCGCGGCGACGGCGCCCCGGACGGCGAGGTCTCCGCCCTGCTCCACTCCGGCGTGCGCGCCGGAGACGTCCTGTCGGTCTCGGCGCCGTTCGGCGACCTCACCCTGCCGCACGGCGACGGCCCGCTGCTGCTGGCCTCGGCCGGAATCGGGATCACGCCCATGTTGTCCATGCTCGACCACCTCGCGGCCACAGGGTCGCGCCGCCGGGTCCTGGTGGCGCACGCCGACCGCACCCCGGCCCACCACGCCCACCGCGCGGAGCTGCTGGACCTGGTCGCCGCCCTGCCCGGCGCCACTCTGCACCGCTGGTACGAGCAGGAGTGCGGCTGTGCCCGGGACGACCGCACCGGCCATGCCGGTTACGCCGGCCATGCCGACCAGCCGGCCACCGCCCCCACAGGACGCACGACCGCCCAAGGCACCGCTCCGCGTGCGGGAGGCGCCGCCGGGTCCGCGGCGGCGCCGGCGATGATCGGCCGGGTGGATCTCACCGGCGTCGACCTGCCGGAGGGCGTGGTCGCCTGCCTGTGCGGGCCGATGCCGTTCATGCGGGAAGCGCGCTCGCAGTTGCTCGCGCGCGGAGTGCCGGCCTCCGACATCCACTACGAGGTCTTCGGGCCCGATCTGTGGCTGCCCCGCCCCTGAGTCAGGCGCGCAGCGAGCGGCGCACGGACGCCGGGGGCGACTCCCCGCACCACGCGGCCAGGGCGGCGCGCAGCCCCACCGCCCGGGCGCCGGGGTGCACCTTGTCGGCGGCCCACGCGATGTACCCGTCCGGCCGCACCAGCATCGCCGGACGCCTCCGCTCCTCGGGGGCGACGCGGTCCACCCGCCCGCCGGGCCGGACGGCCACCGACGCCGGGTCGTCCGGCGAGACGACCAGGACGAACCGCCCTCCCCGCAACGCCTCGTACAGCCTCCCGGGCTCACCTGCCAGCGGGATGTCCGGCGCCCGCCGCCCGGCCGGCCGAGGGACGCCCTCCGGGGGCGGGTAGGCGACGGCCAGGCCGGAGATGGCCATGGCCAGCCGGTCGTTGACCGGCCGCACGCCGCGAAGGACGGCCGGTAGGACCGCCCGGATCGCCCGGGTACGGCGGTTCGAGCCCAGTGCCAGGCTCAGCAGGGCGCCGCTGAACCGCAGGACCGCCCGCCCGACCGGGCGGCGCTCGGCGTCGTAGCCGTCGAGCAGCGTGGGCGAGGCCCATCCCTGCACCTCCGCCGCGAGCCGCCACGCCAGGTTCGCCGCGTCCTGAAGGCCGGTGTTCATGCCCTGACCGCCCGCCGGGGAGTGCACGTGCGCGGCGTCGCCCGCCAGCAGCACCCGGCCCACGCGGTAGCTCGGCACCTGCCGCTCGTCGCTGTGGAAGCGCGACAGCCAGCGCGCGTCGCCCATGCCGAAATCGCGGCCCGTGGCGCGGCGGACGACGTCCGCCACCTCCGCGAGCGTCACCGGCGCGTCGCCCGGAGGCCGCCGCCGGTCCCAGGCGATGACCCGGTACCACCCGTCCCCGTAGGAGGCGATGAAGGAGAAGCCCTCCTCGGTGGCGTGCAGCGCCAGCGGCCACGGCGGCGGCTCGGCCAGGCGGACGTCCGCCAGCATCACCGACCGGACGGCCGACCGTCCGGGGAAGGGCAGGCCGACCGCCTGCCGGACCGTGCTGCGCACACCGTCGGCGCCGACGGCGAAGCGGGCCCGCCACGTGCGCGCGGCGCCGTCGGCGCGCGTGTCGACCAGCACGCCCTGATCGTCCTGGCGCACCCCGACGACCTCGGCCCCCCGTACTATCTCGGCGCCGAGGCCGACGGCGCGGTCCTCCAGCACGTTCTCGGTGTTGTACTGCGGGGTGGACACCACGAACGGGAACCGCGAGGGCAGGCGGGACAGATCGAGACCCGGATCGTCGAACAGCCGCATTCTGCGGATCACCACGCCGCCGGCGATGAGCTCGTCGGCGACGCCGCGGGCGTCGAGCTGTTCCAGGGAGCGGGCGTGCAGGACGAACGCCCGGGAGAGGTTCGAGCCATGGGCCCCGCGTTCGAGGACCGTGCAGCCGACGCCTCTCGCGCACAGGTCACCGGCCAGCAGCAGCCCGGTCGGACCCGCGCCCACGACCACGACATCAGTGTCGAAAGGGCACCATCAGCGCCTCCAGGCGAATGCGTGGGGGGCGTTCGTGGCTCACCGCCCGGCCGGACGGCCACACGGGCGGCCACTTTCGACTGTACCCATCCCGCCCAGACCACCGCACAGGCGCCCACCCACGCCCGTACCCGCCAGGAGCCGCCCGGCTCTCACCGGATCCGGGACGCGGCCGTCCGGCGATGTGGGGCACCCGATCTCTCGCCGGGCACGGTGGCGGTCAGCCTGCCAAGGGGGCCTTCACGGGGAGGGCGGACTGGCCGGGGAGGCCCAGGATGTCTTCGACGACGCCGACGAAGGTGTCGGCCTCGGTGATCAGTTCGTCGGCGTCGCGCGCCGACACGACGCGGATCATGCCGGCCTCGGCGGCCGCCCGCTTGCGGGCGCTCTCGGCGAAGTACGCCGCCCAGCGGGCGAGCCTGGGCTCGGCCTCGGGCAGCAGCTCCCACGCGCTGCGCAGCCGGCGCCTGCGGCCGTCCATCGGCCGGGGCAGCGCCGCGAGGATCGCGGCCGCCGCGCGCAGCGCCGCGAGATGGGCCGAGACGTAACGCTCGGCGGGAGTGCGGGCCGCCGCGGCGTCCGCAAGGCAGGAATGCGCGTCGGTGAGGTGCGCGCGCACCGTCTGTGAAACCCGGGGACCTTCTCCGGACTCTCGAGTCATGCCACCCTCCTCGGGGTCATGGCTCCGGCGGTGACCGCCGGTGATAACACGGTCGCAGACGCCACCGACAATTCCGGTGGTCCGCTGGTCATGGTCACGGACGCTCGCTTCCTCGCTCCCTCGCCGTGGCACGCCGGACGTGCCGCGGGTGCCGCGCTTCCTGTGCCAGCCCTCCGCTCGTGATCGCCCGACGTTCCGGTGCTCGGACGGCCCCCCACCGGCCTGGTGTGCCGGCGGCCGTCCGCCCGGCCGCGGCGCCTCCCCTGGGTGCCGCCGCCGATGTGGTGATGTCGGCGCCCCATGGACGTGGCGCCCGCTCGGGCCGGACGAGGAGCTTCCCCTCTCCCCGTCCGGCCGTTTCGGTTCGCGTGGAGGGGCCGCCGCGGACGGCACCTCCAGCCGGTTGGTGGGGGTGGGCCGCGAGTCCCACCCCCACTGTGTCGAACATAAATTCGATGACGCGCTATGTCAAGCATCTCACGAACACAAGTTCGATCATGTGGTCAACCAGCGGTTCGAACACGAGGCCGGAGCCGGACCGCGCTCCGGCCGTGCCCCCGGTCCGGCGGCCCCCACAACGCGGGCCCTGTGGTGATCGCGGAAACGGACCTCCTTCAGCCGGAACCCGGGTCCGACATGGTCGCGGCCCGGTCGAGGCGGTCGCGGACCTCGCGCAGCACCGGGACCAGCTCCGGCGGATCGAGCACCTCGAATTCGAACCCCTTCACCGCCACGTGCACCGCCAGCTCGCGCAGCGAGTTCGATCCCGCCGTGAACAGGCAGGTGCGCGCGTCCACGGCCTCCAGCCGTCCAGCGCCGGGCGACGTGCGCGGCGCCACCGCCTCCAGCGGGGCGTGGAAGAGGACGCGGGCCTGGTAGGTGTACGGCGCCGAGGTGATGGCGTGCCGGACGTAGGCGGCCGCGTCCTCCTCGGGCGGCGTGCGCGGCATGAACCGCGCCCCCGGCGGCCCGAGCGGCTCCTCGATCCGGTCGACCCGGAAGGTACGCCAGTCCCCCTTGGCCACGTCCCACGCGACCAGGTACCACCGGCGCGGGGTGTGCACCAGCCGGTGCGGCTCGACCTCGCGCGCGGTGACGCCCTCGCGCCCCCGGTAGCGCAGCCGCACCCCGCGCCGGTCGCGGCACGCGGCGGCGATCGCGGTCAGCAGATCGGCGCCGACCTCCGGACCGGCCGCCCCGGGCAGCGCCACGGTCGCCGCGCGGAACGCCTCCACCCGGTGCCGCAGCCGGGAGGGCAGGAGCTGCTGGAGCTTGACCAGCGCCCGCACCGCGGCCTCCTCCAGGCCGGCGACGCTGCCCGTCGCGGCCGTACGCAGGCTGATCGCCACCGCCACGGCCTCCTCGTCGTCGAGCAGCAGCGGCGGCAACGCGGCCCCCACGCCGAGCCGGTACCCGCCGGCCACCCCCGAGGTGGCGTCCACCGGATAGCCCAGCTCACGCAGCCGTTCGACGTCCCGCCGCACGGTACGCAGGCCGACCTCCAGCCGGCCCGCGAGTTCGGCGCCGGTCCAGTCCGTACGTGCCTGCAGGAGCGACAGCAGGCGCAGCAGCCGCGCGGAGGTTTCCAACATGGGCACCATTGTGGCCACCATTGGTGCCTGAACCTGACACCAATGGCCAATACCGTGACCGGCATGACGAACGAGATCCAGCCTTACCGCGTCCAGATCCCGCAGGCCGACCTCGACGACCTGCACGAACGGTTGCGCCGTACCCGCTGGGCGCCCGAACTGCCCGGAACCGGATGGGAGCGCGGCGTGCCGACCCGCTACCTGCGGGAGCTCGCCACCTACTGGGCCGACGGCTTCGAATGGCGCGCCCAGGAGGCGGCGCTCAACGCGTACCCGCAGTTCACCACCACCGTGGACGGCGCGCGGGTGCACTTCCTGCACGTACGCTCCCCCGAGCCCGACGCCACCCCGCTCCTGTTGCTGCACGGCTGGCCCGGCTCGGTCGTCGAGTTCCTCGACCTCATCGGCCCGCTCACCGACCCCGCGGCCCACGGCGGCGAGGCCGCCGACGCCTTCCACCTGGTGATCCCGTCGCTGCCGGGGTACGGCTTCTCCGGCACGCTGCCCGGCACCGGCTGGACGGACGGCCGAACCGCCGCGGCGCTGGCGGAGCTGATGTCCAGGCTCGGCTACGACCGGTACGGCGTGCAGGGCGGCGACGTCAGCGCGTTCATCGCCCCGCTGGTGGGACGTGCCGCGCCGGACAGTGTCATCGGCGTGCACGTCAACGGCCTGCTCACGTTCCCCGGCGGCGACCCGGCGATCATGGGTTCGCTGACCGAGGCGGAACGTGCGCGGCTGGCCGGGATGAAGGACTGGCAGGCGAAGCTGGGCGCGTACATGCAGGTTCAGGGCACCCGCCCGCAGACGGTCGCGGCCGCGCTACACGACTCCCCCACCGGTCAGCTCGCCTGGATCGTGGAGAAGTTCAAGGACTGGACGGACCCGGCCGCCGAGCTCCCCGAGGACGCGGTGGACCGGGACCGGATCCTCACCGACGTGAGCATCTACTGGTTCACCGGCACCGCGGGCTCGGCGGCGCACACCTACTACGAGCGGTTCAACGACTTCACCATGTGGGCGCCGAAGGAGCGCGGGACGGTGCCGACCGCGGTCGCGGTGTTCCCCACGGACTTCTCGGTCCGCCCGCTGGCCGACCAGGCGCACAACGTGGTGCGCTGGTCGCAGTTCGAGCGGGGCGGCCACTTCGCGGCCCTGGAGACCCCCGACCTGGTGATCGCCGACCTCCGGGCGTTCTTCCGGAGCCTGGGCTGACCGGACGGCGTTCAGCGCTGGAAGCGGCCCCTGACGTGGACGGGGACGCCGGCGCCGAGCAGGCCGGGGAGGATCTGGGCGACGTGCATCGGCAGGCGCACGCACCCGTGGGAGGCCGGGTAGAGGGGGACCGACAGCGCGCCGTGCAGGGCGATGCCGCCGTTGAAGAAGATCGGGTTGTAGAGCTGCCCGAGGTAGGACGTGTGCCACCCGGACGCGCGCCAGGTGGTCTTGAAGTCTCCCGTGGGGGTGCGGGCGCTGCCGCAGAACCGCTGCGTCTTGCCCTGCCAGGTGGCCGTCTCGCAGTAGGGGATGCCGCTGCCGGAGGAGACGTGGGTGATCAGCCGCACCTGGCCGCCGCGGTACAGGACGGCGACCTGCCGGGTGAGGTCGATCTCCACGCGGTCGGGCTTGCCGTTCGGGATCAGCACGCGGGGCGCCCGGGGGCTTTCCAGCGCCCGCCAGGTGCGGGCGGTGATCGTGCTGGTGGGCTTGATGCCCTGGACCTTCTGGAAGGCCCACACCGCGGACTGGGTGGTGCCGCCGTACCTGGCGTCGATCTTGCCGGGGACGTAGCCGAGCTCGCTCAGGCGGTTCTGCAGTTCCTTGACCGCCGCGCCCTTGGCGCCGAGCCTCAGCGTGCGGTGGGGCGCCGCGAAGGCCCTGACCGCGCCGGCGGCACCCGCGCGGACCACGCCGGTGACGCCCGGCACCGCGCCCGTGACCGCGCCGGGGACACCCGCCTGCGTCGTCGTGGCGGTGAGCGCCGTGAGCGCCGCGCGCGGGGGTGTCGCGCCGGCGGCCGCCCACGCGCCCGGCATCCCGCCGCCCGAGACCAGCACGGCGCCCGCGGTCAGCACCGCCGCGACCGTGAGCCGCCTCCCAGCCGTCATGTCAGGACTCCCCTCCGTCAGCACCACGTCCGGTTCACGGGACCCTAGCGCATCGATCATGCCCGACCCCGTACGGTCACAGAGATGTAATCGATCGCCGACGCCGGTCAACCTGTTTAGAGTGTCCGCGTGCCCGAAAAGTTGCATCCGAGCGTCACCAAGGTGACCGACGCCCTCCGCGAGGCCGGCGCCACCGGCGAGGTCGTCGTCCTGACCGATCCGGCGCCGACGGCCGCCGCGGCCGCCGCCCAGCTGGGGTGCGAGGTCGGGGCCATCGCCAA
The DNA here is from genome assembly GCF_040607475.1 of Sphaerisporangium sp. NPDC005288. Taxonomy (NCBI): domain Bacteria; kingdom Bacillati; phylum Actinomycetota; class Actinomycetes; order Streptosporangiales; family Streptosporangiaceae; genus Sphaerisporangium; species Sphaerisporangium sp. NPDC005288. Next base: position 23,523 of record NZ_JBEXGT010000025.1, read on the forward strand.
CAGCCTGGTCTTCGACGCCGACGGCGAGCCGCTGCTGGTGCTCACCAGCGGCGCCCACCGGGTGGACACCGCCCTGATCGCCGGCCTGGTCGGCGCGGCGAAGGTGAAGCGCGCCACGCCCGACTTCGTGAAGGCCGCCACCGGCCAGGCGATCGGCGGGGTCGCCCCTGTGGGCCACCCCGCGCCGATCCGCACGCTGGTCGACACCTGGCTCGCCAAGCACGAGGTCGTGTGGGCCGCGGCCGGCCACGTGCACACGGTCTTCCCCACGACCTACGACGAGCTGCTGCGCATGACCGGAGGCGCGCCGACCGAGGTCGAGTGACCTCGGCGCGGCCGATCGCCGTGCTGCTAATGTGCGAGAAGTGATCGAACTGCGACACGCCGGTCCGCAGGAGTTCGCCGCCTCGCTGGACACCGTGATCGACATCTACACGGTGGCGATGCGCCCGCCGGGCGACCAGCTCTCGGGCCGGCAGAGCATCATGCGCAACCACGCGACCTACCCCGACTTCACCTGCCTGCTGGCCGAGACCACCGACGGCCGCGTCGTCGGCTTCGGGTACGGCTTCCACGGCTCGCCCGGGCAGTGGTGGCACGACGTGGTGCGCCGCGCCCTGGAAGAGCGCGAGGGGCCGGCGCGGGCCGCGGCGTGGTTCGAGAACGCGCTGGAGATCGCCGAGATCCACGTGCGCCCCGAGTACCAGGGCAAGGGCGTCGGCCGCCGGCTGGTCCACGGCCTGTGCGCGGGCCGCGGCGAGCGCACCGCGGTGATGTCCACCCACGACCAGCCCACGGCCGCGCGGCATCTCTACCGGCGGCTGGGCTTCATCGACCTGATCGGCATGTACGTCTTCCCGGGCGGCTACGAGCGGTACGCCATCGTCGGCAGCACGCTGCCGCTGCGCCCGATCACCTGACCCCGTCGCCCGGGCCAGGCCAGGTCAGGTCAGGGACGGCAGACGCAGGGTGAAGCACGCGCCGCCGCAGGCGGTCTCGCGGACCTCGAGACCTCCCCGGTGGGCCACGGCGATCTCGCGCGCGATGGCCAGGCCGAGTCCTGCGCCTCCCTGGTCCCGGCCGCGGGCGCTGTCGGTGCGCCTGAACTGCTCGAAGATCCGTTCCCTGTCCGCCTTAGCGACACCCTTGCCGTCGTCGATGACCACCAGTTCGGCGTGAGCTCCGTCGTGGTGGACCTCGACCCGTACGCCGTGGGTCGCGTGCCGCTGGGCGTTGTCCAGCAGACCGTTGATGACGCGGACGATCTGGAGGGGGGCGACCCTGACGATGACGCCGGGCGTCAGCCGCGGCCGGACCGGAAGGCGATCGGACCGGCGCTGGAGGACGCGGCGGACCAGGTCGGACAGGTCGACGTCTTCGTATTGCTCGGTCCTGCCCGACCGCACGCTCGCCAAAGCCAGCAGATCGTCCACGATCGACTCCAGGCGGTCGACGCTTCTCAGCGCCCGTATGACGAGCTCGTGGAAATCGGTCTGCTCAGGATGCATGAGAGCTTCCTCGAGTTCCACCCGCAGGCCGGCCACCGGCGTCCGGAGCTCGTGCGAGGCGTCGGCGACGAACTGACGTCGCCATGCCTGCGCGGCCTGCCAGGCCGCCGTAGCGCTGAGCGGCGATGGGTCATCAGAGGACCGGACGCCGTCCCTGGCGTGATCGGCCACGCACCTCCTGTGAGATCCGGACCTGTCAGGAACCATCTCGTGCTTCTCCTCTCCCGAGCTCTGCGACATCCGCCGGGCCGTACGCTTCGTGTGCGGCCCGCCTCAGCGGAGGGGATCGAGGTCGGCCAGCGCGGCGGGCTGCTTGCCGGTGGTGATCTGCTCGGCCAGCAGCCTGCCCGTGATCGGGCCGTGGGCCAGGCCCCACATGCCGTGGCCTCCCGCCACGTAGACGGTGGGAGCCGCCGTCGCGCCGATGAGCGGCCGTCCGTCCGGGGTGACGGGGCGGGGCCCCACCCAGGCGTCGGTGCGCTCCTCCCAGTGCACGCCCCGCAGGAGCGGCCTGGCGGAGGCGATGATGGCCTCCAGCCGGGCGGGCACCGGCGGGGCGTCCGGGTCGCGGAACTCCATGGTGCCCGCCACCCGGAGCCCGTCGCGGTACGGGGTGCACGCCACCCGCTCCCCGGGCAGGTAGATGGGGCCGGGGACAGGATGGTCGACCGGGACGGTGAAGGAGTACCCGCGGCCGGCCCGCACCGGGACGCGCACACCCCACTGCCGGGCCAGACGGGGCAGCCAGGCGCCGGTGGCCAGCACCACGGCGTCGGCGGACAGCACGGTGCCCGTGGCCGAGCGGACGGTCGTCTTCCGGGCGTCGGTGCGCACCTCGTCGACCTCGGCGGCGTACATGGTCGCGCCGCGTCGCACGACGGCCTCTCCCAGGGCCTGCACGAACGCGCCCGGGTCGAGGTAGCGCTGGCCGTCGATTCGCACCCCCGCCGTCAGCGCCCCGCCGGCGAGGGGGACGTGCTCGGCCAGCCGGCCGCCGTCCAGCACGGTGTGCTCGACCCGCTGCCCCGCCGCCTCCAGCCTGCGCAGCTCGCGCAGCAGGCTCTCGGCCTGACGTGGCGTGCGGAACGCCGCGGTGATCGGCGCCGCGATGACCGGGGCGGACACGCCGTTGGCGGCGAGCACCTCGTAGGCCTCGACGCATTCGTCGTTGAGCGGCAGGCCGGCGCGCGCGGCGCGGGTCCACGACCGCCAGCGGCTGTTGGCCGCGAAGCGGGCAAGGAAAGTCCACAGGCCCGGATCGAGGCTCGCGGGCACGTGCAGCGGCGCGGCCGGGTTCAGCAGCGAGCGCAGGCCGTAGCGCAGGACGGCGGGTTCGTTGAGCGGGACGGCCAGGCCCGGCGCGATCCAGCCGGCGTTGCCCCAGGACGCGCCGGCCGCCACGCCGCCGCGGTCGATCACGTCGACCTGGACGCCGCGCTCCTGCAGGAACCACGCGGTCGACAGACCCACGATGCCCGCGCCCACCACGATCACCGATCGCGTTCCGTTGCCCCCCATGCCGACCTCCAACTCGCGCGAATGCCGATGTCACAGCCAGGATGGCCCGGGCGGCGGCCCGCGGCGTTGTGGGCGGGCGACAATCGCGGCGCCGCCGTTGTGGACCCGGCACAACGCCGGCCCTCGGGACGGCGGCGGGCCCCGCGCGGATCAGCTTCGGGGCTCTTCCTCCACGGCGGCCAGCATGATGGTCATGGCCAGGCGCTGGTGGGCGTCGTAGAGGTCCAGCGGGCTGATCTCGCCCATCTTGCGCAGCCGGTTGCGGACGGTGTTGGGATGCACCGCGAGTCGCTCGGCGGCCAGGGTGAGGTCGCCCTGGCTTTCCAGCCAGGCCCGCAGCGTGGCGACGAAGCGCGTGCCGTGACGGGTGTCGTGCCGCAGCAGCGTGCTCACCGGCCCGCGGGCCGGGGCCCGGCCGGTCCTCGCGGCCGCGCGCAGCCGCCGCAGCAGGATGTCGTCCCAGGACTCGTCGTAGGCGGGCGGGACGGCGTCCGGCTCGGCGCTCTCGTGCAGGGCCAGGCACTCGTCGGCTTCCTGGCGGCCGGCGGGCAGGTCCGCCGCCTCGGCGGGTGCGCCGATCCCCGCCCTGATGCGCACCTGGGCGGGCAGATCGCGGTGCAGGGCCGCGATCCACTGCCGGGCCGCCTCGGTCCGCTCGGCCGGCAGGATCGTGTAGAGGGTGTCGCCGAGCAGCGCGCTGCGCCCGGGCCGGGACCAGCCGAAACCGGTCGTGGCCCGTTCGAGGGCCAGCAGCAGCGCGGCGTGGCGGTCGTCGGGGGTGTACGCGCGGACCGCGATGACGCGAATCGCCTGCGGGGCCAGGCCCAGCCGGCTGATCAGCGTCGCGGCGTCGGCGCTGCCCTCCAGCAGTCGGATGACCAGGTCGGACTCCACCTGACGCTCCAGGTCGGCGCTGGCCCGCGAGCGCAGCAGGTGCAGGGCGACGGTGCGCGCGCCGTCGGCCAGCGCCCGGCGGTGGGCGCCGGTCAGCGGGGCGGCGCAGCCGACCCACACCGAACCGAGCAGCTCGCGGCCGGCCCGCACCGCCACCGCCATCCGCCCGGTCAGGCCGTAGCGGGCATCGGCGGGGACGAACACCGGCTCGTCGGTCGCCGTCAGGCGGGCGAACACTTCCTGCCGCTCGAACAGCTCGCGCAGCCGTTCCGGGACCCGCCGTCCGAGGATGGTCTCCAGCCGGGCCGGATCTCCCGCCTGCTGGGAGCGGGAGTAGGCCAGCACCTGCGAGTGCCGGTCCTCGATGGTCACCGCGCCGCCGATGACGTCGGCCAGGTTGTCGGCCAGGGCGAACAGGTCGGTAGGGCCGCGTCCCGAGGCCGTCTCGCGGCTCTCCAGCACCAACCCGTACACCATGCCGGCCAGCTGGCTCCAGGAGACGGCGGGGTCGGCCAGCAACACGGCCACGCCATGCCGGTCGGCGATGGCGGCGGCCTCCCGCTCGACGTCCGCACCGCTCCCGCCGCCGCCGCTCCCGCCGCCCCCGCTCCCGCCGCCCCCGCTCCCGCCGCCGCCGCTCTCGCGGCCGGTGCCGTTGCGGGCGGGGCGCACCAGGACCGCCGTGGCCTTGGCCGCGGCCGCCCACCGCACCGCCTCGGCGAGCGAGGAGGTTCCGACGGCCAGAAGCACGTCGCCGGTGACGTGGTGGTCGGTGGCGTCCGGTATCGCCACGCTGCGCAGCCACGTCGAGCGCGCCTCGGGATCTCCGTACAGCCGCACGCCGTACCCGCCGAGCACGTTCACCAGACGGTCCAATGTGATCACGGTCAGCTCCGGGTGGTCGGAAAGGGGGCGGAGGGCCCGCCCCCTTTCGTGGTGTCAGGCGGCCTCGTGCCGTCGCTGGCAGTCGATGCAGGTGCGTGCCAGCGGCCGTACCTTGAGCCGTTCGAACGGGATGGGCGTCTGGCAGTGGGCGCAGCGGCCGTAGGCGCCGGCCGCGAGTCTGTCGCAGGCCTGGGACAGCTCGGCGACGGTGCGCTCGGCGGCGATGATCGACACGGCCAGTTCCTGCCAGGTGCCGTCGGCGCCGCTGCCGTCCTGCTCCTGGGCCCGCAGGCCGCGCAGGTGCCGGCTGCGCTGCTCAAGCTGTTCCCGCAGCTCCTGGCGCAGCGACTGGAGCTGCACGCTGCTGAGATGTGATGCCGTGCGACCGTCGGTCATGATCATGTGATCCTTTCCGTGATGGGTCGGGAAGATGTTGGGAAGGAGGCCTCGCGCGGGCCACCTCTGCCTCGCGGCGCGTCCCCCGGCCGGGGGCGTCGCCGGTCGACACCGGGAACGAGCCGTCGCGGCGCGATGGGCCGCGGCAGCGGCGGACGGCGCGAGGCCGGCCGCCAGGGCCGGTCGCCGGCACGGCCGCGTCAGGCCGAGGACCGTGACGTGCTGTGGCGAGGCGCCGTGCCGTCCGGGAGCCGCGAGGTGGCGTCCCGGCCGGCGCGGCGGCGGCCCTTGGTGCGCCGCCGCCGATGACCGCGACGCCCCGGGCGCGCGGCGGCGGGCAGGCGGCCTGGCGAGCCCGCCGTCATGTCGGCGACGCTCTCCAGCGCGTACCTGGCCTGCCCCACGCTGGTGGTGCGGCCGAGCCGGAGGGGTTCAGTGCGCGATGGCACGCCCGGGCCGGCGCCAGGGGAAAGCCTGGATGCGGGCGCGGAGATGCGCCGGGTGCTCGTCGCGGGACTTCGCGGCGCGCGTGGCCGCGGAGCCCGACGGGAAGGCGCCGGCTAGGTCAGCGGCGGGCTGCGCGATCCCGTGGTGAGGTGCGCCAGTCGCTGAGGCTCGGGCAGCGTGTCCGTCTCCGGGCCCGGCGATGGCAGCAGCGCCAGATGGGCGAGTTCGCCGTGGCGTTCGCCGCGCGTGGGCGGCCACAGGGACCGCACGTGGTGCTCGCGGGCGCCGCTCGCCTGCGGCGGAAGGCCGGACAGGTCGGCGTCCCACGCACCGGGCTTCCACTGCGGGCCGGAGGCCGGGCTCTGCGCGACCGCCGGGCCGCCGCGGCCCGCCGTCCACGCGGCGCCGGCCAGCACCAGGGACAACAGAACCAGGCCCATCACGCCGGCGAACGCGATGGACCCTCGTGGAGTTCTCCACGGTCCCGTCATAGGGCCGACCATAGCCCACCCCCTCAGAAAAGGCATTTCCCGACATAGAAGGCATTTCCCGGCGTCATCGGTGGTCGGCGCACCGGCGACGGCGTGGGGTACGGTGGCGGCCAGTACCCCCCGCACCCCCCGTGTCCGGCCAGGAGGAGATGTGCGCAGCAGACTGCCCGCCATCCTGCTCCTGCTGTCGGCCTTCCTGCTGGGCCCCGCGCCCGCCGGCGTCCATCCGCGGGCCACGGCGCCACCCGTCGCCGGCGCGGCCTCCATCACTGTGGCCCCACCCGCCGGTACCGCGTCCACCACCACGGCGCCACCCGCCGGTACCGCGTCCACCACCGTCGCGTCTGTCACCGCCGCGGACATCGCCGAGGCGGCAACCGCGGGGTGGGACAGCCCTGCGGTGCGGGCCGGACAGGACGCGGCCCCGCCCCGGCTGCATCCGACCCGCCAGACGCCCGCGCCGCCGCTGTGGCTCGCCATGCCGCCGTCCAGCGGGCAGCGGGACCCTGACGCGCGGCGCATCACCACGATCACCGGGCACCCCGGCGCGGCGCCGCAGCCGGCCGGGCGCCGTGCTCCGGCACGGGCGCCCCCCTCCATGACGCGCTGACGTCCGTTCCTTTTCTTTCAGCCCGTGGAGGCTCTCATGTCACGCGCGCCCTTCTGGCGCGCGGTGGCGACGTTCCTTCTGATCGCCACCGCCCTGCTACTCTCCGTCACAATACCGCCACGCCTGGGCCTGGACCTGCGCGGCGGCACGCAACTCGTCTTCGAGGCCCAGGACTCGCCCACGACCCGGGCCGACGCCGAGGCCACCGATCACGCCCTGGACGTGCTGCGCCGGCGCGCCGACGCGCTCGGCGTGGTCGACCCGACCCTGCTGCGCTCCGGCGAACGGCGCATCATCGTCGAACTTCCCGGCGTGCTCGACCCCCGCCAGGCCGCCGACGTCATCGGCAGGACCGCCCAACTCGGCTTCCACCCGGTGCGGGGAGAAGCCGACGACGCCGGCGCCTCTGGGCGGGTTCTGACCGACGAAACCGGGCAGCGCCTGCGGCTCGGCCCCGTCATGATCTCCGGCGACGGGGTGACCGGCGCCGCCGCCCGCAGCGACCCGCAGCAAGGGCCGGGCTGGTTCGTCACGGTCGACTTCCGCGACGCCGGCGCCTGGCGGCGGCTGACCGGCGAGGCCGCCTGTCACAGCGCGGGCGACGCCCGGCGGCGTGTCGCCATCGTCCTGGACAACAAGATCATCTCCTCGCCCCAGGTCGATGCGCGCGTGCCCTGCCAAGCCGGCATCGCCGGCGGTTCCACGCAGATCACCGGCTCCTTCACCCATCGGCAGGCGGACGATCTGGCCGTGTTGATCAAGGGGGGCGCCCTGCCCGTCCCGCTCACGCTGATCGAGCAGCGCACCGTCGGCCCCACGCTGGGCGCGCAGGCCATCGAGGCCGGCGCCAAGGCGGGGATCGCCGGTGTCCTGCTCACCGCGCTCTTCATCGCCCTCACCTACCGGCTGTCAGGACTGATGGCCGCCGTCGCGCTCGCGGCATACGGGCTCATCTCCTACGCCGCCCTGCTCGCCCTCGGAGCGACCCTCACGCTGCCGGGTCTGGCCGGTTTCGTCCTGGCCATCGGCATGGCGGTCGACGCCAACGTACTGGTGTTCGAACGCGCGCGGGAAGAGTACGGCCGCGCGCCGCGCCGCGGCCCGCGCGCCGCCCTGGACCGCGGGTTCGCCAACGCGTGGAGCGCCATCTCCGATTCCGCCGTCACCACGCTCCTGGCCGCCGGGCTGTTGTTCTGGCTGGCCTCCGGGCCGGTCCGGGGGTTCGGCGTGACGCTGGCCATCGGCGTCCTGGCCTCGCTCGCCTCGGCCATGCTCATCACCCGTGTGCTGACCCATCTCCTCATCGGCAGGACCGGCACGCGGCTGTCGGCGTCGTCCGGACTGGCGGCGCGAGGCCGGGTCAGAACCTGGATCACCCGGCGTGACCCACGCCTCATGGCCGCGGGCCGGCGATGGCTGGTCGTGGCCGCCGCCACGGTCGCCGCGGCCACCGCCGGGCTCGTCCTGCACGGGCTGAACTACGGCGTCGAGTTCACCGGCGGCCGGATGATCGAGTTCGCGGCCGCGCAACCGGTGAACATCGAAGCGGCGCGGCGGGCGGTGGCCGAGGCCGGCCATGCGGCGGCGAACGTGCAGGTCTCCGGGACCGTCGTGTCCGTGCGGGCCGGGCAGATCACCGCCGAGGAGGTCACCGCCGTCGAACGGGCGCTCGACGGCGCGCTCGGCGAGATGACCAAGCAACGAGACGAGCTGATCGGCCCAAGTCTGGGCGACGAGCTGCGCCGCAACGCGCTCATCGCACTCGCCGTGGCGTTGGCCGCGCAACTGCTGTACCTGGCCGTCAGGTTCCGCTGGACGTTCGGCGCGGCCGCGGTGCTGGCCCTCGTCGTGGACGCCTGCGCGGTGCTGGGCCTGTTCGCCTGGCTGGGCAAGCCCATCGACGGGGTCTTCCTGGCCGCCATGCTGACCATCATCGGATATTCCATCAACGACAAGGTGGTGGTCTTCGACCGCGTACGCGAACTGTGGCGGACCCGGCGGCAGGAACGCTTCGCCGACGTCGTCAACACGGCGATCCTGCAGACCGTGCCACGTACCGTCAACACCGGTCTCGGCGCCCTGTTCATCCTCACCGCGCTGACCGTCTTCGGCGACGGCACCCTGCGCGACTTCGCCATCGCGCTCATCGTCGGCATCCTGGCCGGGACCGCGTCCTCCGCGCTCGTGGCCGGCCCCCTCGCGATCGAGCTCGAACGCTTCAGCAGGCGACCGCCGCCCGAGCCCGCCACACCGCGCCCGCGCCGTCGGCGGGGCACGGGCGCGGTCCTGTAGCCGGTGATCACCGTCCGGGGCCGCTCGCCGGCCGTGCCGGCCGGGTCCTCACCTCAGAAGGCGAACACCCGGCGCGGGACACTAGCCGGCCGGGACGGGCTCCGGTGCGGGCGTCAGGGCCTGGTAGACCTCGCGGGTCGCGCTCGACCGGTTGAAGGTGATGAAGTGGATGCCGGGCGCGCCCTCGTCGAGCAGGGTCTGGCACAGCTCGGCGGCGTGCTCGATGCCGAGACGCCGCACCGCGGCCGGGTCGTCGGCGACCGCCTCGAACCGCCGGGCCACGTCGGCCGGGAAAGGCGCCCCCGACAGCTTCTCGGACCGCGCGATCGTGCTGATCTGCGTGACCGGCATGATGCCCGGGATGATCGGCGTGTCGCACCCGGCGGCGGCCACCCGGTCGCGCAGGCGCAGGTAGTCGCCGGCGCTGAAGAACATCTGCGTGATGGCGTAGTCGGCGCCGGCCCGGCACTTGCGGACGAAGTAATCGACGTCGGACTCGACCGACGGCGACCTCGGGTGCCGGTACGGGAAGGCGGCCACGCCGACGCAGAAGTCGCCCGACTGGCGGATGAGGCGGACGAGATCCTCGGCGTAGGCGACGCCCTCGGGATGCTTGATCCACTCGGCCAGCGGGTCACGGCCGGGCGGGTCGCCCCGCACGGCGAGGATGTTGCGCACCCCCGCCCCGGCGAACCTGCCGACCAGGTGGCGCAGCTCGCGCACCGAGTGGTCGACGGCGGTGAAGTGGGCGACGGGCGTGAGCGTCGTCTCGTGGGCGAGCCGCTCGACGATCTCGACCGTGCGGTCGCGGGTGGAGCCGCCGGCGCCGTAGGTGACCGAGACGAACGTCGGGCGCAGCCGCTCGAGCTCGCGGATCGCGCGCCACAGCTGCCGCTCCCCCTCGTCGTTCTTCGGGGGCATGAACTCGAAGGAGAACGAGCGCCGCCCGGAGGCGAGCAGTTCCCGTACCGTCGGGACGCGGTCAGGACGGACGGATGGACGACCCAGAGCCATGGTGCCAAGGCTACAGGTCCGGACCGCCGCGCACCGATCGCCAACGTGCGCTGCCCGCGACAAACCGCCGAAAGCGAGGCGGCCGACGGGCGCTCCACAGGCCGCTCGGCCAGCGGACATCACCGACACCGCTGGACCCAGGACATCACACGGACCGAGGGACCCCACGACATCGCACAGACGTTCGACCGTCGGGCGTCGCACGGGGCGGCGAGCGACGGGCATCGCACAGAGCGTGCGGCGCGTACCACAGCCCCACACCGATCATCGCTCGCGTGTCGGGTTCCCTTCCGGTGCCGCGGACCGGTGTCGGCAGCTCAGCGGAGTACCCCGGGCGTGCCACCGCCGGTCCATGGCGTGGGTCACACAAGGGGAGGCGAAGCGGCGGCCCGTTGTACGGCCGTTAATCTCAGAGCATGACCACTTCCTTCGCCCTGTCGGACGCGTTCCGTTCCGAGGTGGACCAGCGCCTGCGGGCGTTCGTCGACCGGCAGCGCCCCCTGGTCAGCGGCCCGGAGCTGAGCCCGCTTCTCGTGGCCGCCGAGGACTTCCTCGCCGGCGGCAAGCGGCTGCGCCCGGCCTTCTGCTACTGGGGCTGGCGCGGCGCGGGCGGAGGCGAGGAGGCCGCCATCTTCACCGCCGCCGCCTCGCTGGAGCTCCTGCAGGCCAGCGCGCTCATCCACGACGACGTGATGGACGCCAGCGACATGCGCCGGGGCCGTCCGTCGGCGCACCGGCGGTTCCAGTCGCTGCACGAGGACTCGGCGTGGCAGGGGTCGGCGGAGCAGTTCGGCGAGGGCGCCGCGGTCCTGCTCGGAAGCCTGTTGCTGGTGTGGTCGGGCGAGATGTGGCGGACGAGCGGGCTGCCGGCCGAGGCGCTGGCCGCAGCCGAGCCGGTGCACGACCTGATGCGCACCGAGCTGATGTGCGGGCAGTACCTGGACCTGCTGGAGCAGGCGCACGGCCGCAGCACCTTCGACAGCGCGCTGCGGGTCGCGCTGCACAAGAGCGGCAAGTACTCGGTCGAGCAGCCGCTGCGCCTCGGGCTGCTGATGGCCGCGCGGGCGCCCGAGCCGTGGATCGACCGGCTGTGCGTCGACTACGGGCAGAAGGTCGGCATCGCCTTCCAGCTCCGCGACGACGTGCTCGGCGTGTTCGGCGACCCGGCCGAGACCGGCAAGCCCGCCGGCGACGACCTTCGGGAGGGCAAGCGCACGATGCTGATCGCGCGCACGCTGTCGGAGGCGACGCCCGAGCAGGCCGCCGACGTGCGCCTGCTGCTCGGCGACGCCAAGCTGGAGCAGGACGGCGTCGAGCGGCTGCGCGCGATCATCGAGGACACCGGCGCCCTGGCGGCGAGCGAAGAGATGATCAAGCGCTATCTGGACGACGCGCTGACGTCCCTGGAGCGCGCGCCGATCACCGGCGAGGCGCGCGAGGCCCTGCACGAGCTCGCCGTGGCCGCGACGGCCCGCCGCAGCTGACGACGGCCCCGCCAGGGGTCAGCCGGGCGTGAGGCGGCGGGCGAACTCGGCGGCGGCGGCTCCGGGGTCCTCCGCCTCGGTGATGGCGCGCACCACCACGACCCGGGTGACCCCGTACGACATGACCTCGTCCAGCGTGCCGAGGTCGATGCCGCCGATGCCGAACCACGGCCGATCGGCCGCCAGGGCCGCGGCGTGCTTCAGCAGTCCGGGGCCCGGAGCGAAACGGCCCGGCTTGGTGGGCGTCGGCCAGATCGGCCCGCAGCAGAAGTAGTCGACGCCCTCCTCGACCGCCGCGGCGGAGGCCTCGGCGTCGCTGTGGGTCGAGCGGCCGATCAGGACGTCCGGGCCGAGGATGTCGCGCGCGACCGCCACGGGCAGGTCGTCCTGGCCGAGGTGCAGCACGTCGGGGCGCGCGGCGTAGGCGATGTCGGCCCGGTCGTTGACCGCCAGCAACGCCCCGTGCCTGTCGCAGGCCGCGCGGAACACCTCCAGCAGCGCGAGCTCCTCGCGGGCCTCCAGACCCTTCTCGCGCAGTTGGACGACGTCCACGCCCGAGGCGAGGACGGCGTCCAGGAACTGGTCGAGATCGCCTTGGCGGCGGCGCCCGTCGGTGCAGAGGTAGAGCCTGGCGTCAGAAAGCGAGCGCCTGGGCACGCCTTTTCACCTCGGTGTGCCGACCGGCGACGATCGCGTCGATGGGGGCTCCCGGCAGGGAGTCGTCGGCGGTGAACAGCCACCGCAGGGCCTCGACGTCCTCGTAGCCGGAGTCGGACAGCACGGTGAGGGTGCCCGGCAGGCCCTTCACCACGTCGTCGCCGGCGATGAACTTCGCGGGGACCTCGGGCTCTGGGCCGCCGCGGCGGACGCCGATGAGCTTCTTGTCCTTCAGAAGCTGCTTGGCGCGCCCGGTGCTGAGCCCGAGCCGCCTGCCCACTTCCGTGAGGGGGAGCCACTCCCCCACCATTTGATCAGTCTCGCGGTCGATCTGTGCAACAGAAAGCGTCACGGAACCACAACTACCACGTCGCGCCTCTTCTCAAACACCCGCAGGGGGTCACAAGCAGTCGCGCAAGGGTATCGAGGGGTCGATCGCCCGATCAACGTCGACTCTTTGCCCGCCCTCGACGATGCGGCGGCCCTGGACCAGGTCACGGGGACGGTCGACGGTGAGGATGGCGGCCAGCCGGTCGTCCGCGGTGAACCAGCACGCCGCCCACTTGCGGTCGGTCTCGGGGTCGCCGCGCAGCACCAGCCGGCCCCCGTCGTGGTGGCCGGCGTACTGCACCATGCGGCCGAACTGCTCGGACCAGAAATAGGGCACCGGGTCGTACACGGCGGACTGGCCGAGCAGGGTGGCCACCGCGGTCTCGGGGGCGTTCAGGGCGGTGTCCCAGTGCTCGACGCGCATGCGCCGGCCGAAGCGCCGCGACCACCAGTTGGCGCAGTCTCCGGCCGCGACGACGCCCTCCATGGAGGTGCGCAGGTGCTCGTCGACCAGGACGCCGTTGTCGATCTCGACGTCCGAGCCGGCCAGCCAGGCGACGTTCGGGCGCACGCCGACGCCGGTTACCACGACGTCGGCCGGGATCCACGAGCCGTCCATCATGGTCAGCCCGCCGGGGTCGATCGAACCGACCATCGTGCCGAGTCGCAGGTCGATGCCCGCCTCGGCGTACCAGGAGGCGGTGCGGGCGCCGACCTCGGGCCCGAGGGCCACGGCCAGCGGTGACTCGGCGGCCTCGACGACGGTCACCTCGCAGCCGGCGCGGCGGGCCGCGGTGGCGACCTCGGCGCCGATCCACCCTGCGCCGACGATCGCGACGCGGCACTCGGGCACGAGCGCGGCGCGCAGGGCCAGGGAGTCGTCGATGGTGCGCAGCACGTGCTGGGTGCCCTCGCCGCGTAGCCGGACGGGGGTGGCGCCGGTGGCGATGACCAGGCCGTCGTACTCCAGTTCGCCCTCGGTGGTCTCCAGGGCGCCCTCGCGAAGCCCCTTGGCGGAGACGTTGGTGCGCAGATCGACGTCCAGCGCGCCGAGATCGGAGTCGACGACCGTCGAGTCCAGCTCGCCCAGCAGCACGGCCTTGGACAGCGGAGGCCGGTCGTACGGCCGATGGGCCTCCTCGCCGATCAGAGTGACGCGCCCTCGGTATCCGCGCGCCCGTAGCGCCTCGACACTGCGCACGCCGGCCAGTCCGGCCCCCACCACCACGACATGATTCACAACCTGACCCTAAGCGGCCAGGACGGTAACTCGCCAACGGCGATTTGGTAACAAATTGGCTCACTGTCCCATACGGGCAGTGATGAGACCACTCAAGCGGGTGGCGATGCCGTACCAGGGCGGAAACAGACCGCGTCTCCCGGCTCTCCCGCCGTCCCCGGCCGCGCCGGGACGGGATTAGGCTGGGTCCACCACGCGCGGGAGTCCGGCGAAACCGGGCTGAGAGGAGGGCTGAGGGCCCTCGACCGCCACGAACCTGATCCGGGTCATGCCGGCGAAGGGAGCGGACTCAGATGCAGGTGTCGAACGCGCCCCCGGCCGACGCCGCGCGGCACGCCGACATGATCGTCGTGGGCGGCGGCATCATCGGGCTCTCGATCGCCTGGCGCGCCGCCCGGCGCGGGCGTTCCGTCATCGTCGTCGACCCCGCGCCCGGCTCGGGCGCCTCGCACGCGGCGGCCGGGATGCTCGCCCCGGTCAGCGAGGTCGCCTACACCGAGGAGCCCCTGCTGCGGCTCGGCCTGGCCTCGCTGGCCCGCTGGCCGGCGTTCGCCGCCGAGCTGTCGGCGGAGTCGGGGGTGGACGTCGACCACCGCGGCGAGGGCACGCTCGACGTGGCCTTCGGCGCGGACGACCTGGCGGCGTTGTCCGAGGTGGCCGGCTTCCTGGAGAAGCTGTCGCTGCCCGTCCAGCGGCTCACCGGGCGGGAGTGCCGCCGTGCCGAGCCGATGCTCGCCCCCTCCGTCCGAGGCGGCATCCTGGTCGCCGGCGACGCCTGGGTGGATCCCCGCCGCGTCACGGCCGCCCTGCTCGCCGCGCTGGCGCGCCGCGGCGTGCCGGTGGTCGCCGACCGCGTGACGGGGCTGCTCTCCGCGGACGGGCCCGTGCGGGGGGTGCGGTGCGCGAGCGGCGCGGCGATCGGCGCCGGGCTGGTCGTCCTGGCGGCGGGGGCGTGGTCGGGCTCCCTTCCGGGCCTGCCCCCCGAGGTGCTCCCTCCGGTGCGCCCGGTCAAGGGGCAGATCATGCGGCTGCGCGGCGCTCCGGGGTTCCTCGGCCGGTGCGTGCGCGGCGTCGTGCACGGTTCGCGTGCCTACCTCGTGCCGCGCGGCGACGGCGAGATCGTGCTCGGCGCCACGCAGGAGGAGATGGGGTTCGACACCCGGGTGACCGCCGGGGCGCTGTGGGAGCTGCTGCGCGACGCCCGCGAGCTGGTGCCCGGGATCACCGAGCTGGAGGTGGTCGACCTGGCGGCGGGGCTGCGCCCGGGGACGCCGGACAACCTGCCGGTGATCGGCCCGAGCGGCGTGGACGGGCTGGTGCTGGCCACCGGCCACCACCGGGGCGGCGTCCTGCTGTGCCCGCTCACCGCCGAGCTGGTGGCCGGCGACCCCGACCCGGGGCTCGTCCCTCTCGCGGCGCTCTGCTCCCCTCTGCGCTTCACCGAGGCCCACCGATGAACGAAGGAGGAACGGGGCGCGCGCCCTGGCGGCGGCCAGGGAACTCCCGCCCCGGAACGGCGATGAATGTGATGATCAACGGTGTGTCCTGCGACCTGCCCGCCGGGGCGACCGTCGCCCGGGCGGTCCAGGAGCTGACCTCGTCGGGCGCGGGCGTCGCGGTGGCGGTGAACGACGAGGTGGTGCGGCGCGGCGCGTGGCAGTCCACCACGCTCAGCGAGCACGACCGCGTCGAGGTGCTGACGGCGGTGCAAGGTGGCTGACCACGGCGCCGGCCCCGCGGCGGGACACGACATCCACCGGAGCGGCGCCACCAGCGCGCCCGGGGACGACCTCGACCGCACCGGTGCGCACCCGGCGCCGGGGCACGACCTCGACGAGGCGGGCGACGCGCTGGTCATCGCCGGGGAGAAGTTCACCTCCCGGCTGATCATGGGGACGGGGGGCGCGCCCTCGCTGGACGTCCTGGACCAGGCGCTGGCCGCCTCCGCCACCGAGATCACCACGGTCGCCATGCGGCGCCTGGACCCGGCGGCCCGGGGGTCGGTGCTGGACGTGCTGCGCGGCCGGGGCGTCAAGGTGCTGCCCAACACGGCGGGCTGCTTCACCGCGGGCGAGGCCGTGCTGACCGCGCGTCTGGCGCGCGAGGCGCTCGGCACCGACTGGGTGAAGCTGGAGGTCATCAACGACGAGCGCACGCTGCTCCCCGATCCCATCGAGACCTTCGACGCCGCCGAGCGGCTGGTCGCCGACGGGTTCGTCGTCCTGCCCTACATCGGGGACGACCCGGCGCTCGCGCGGCGGCTGGAGCAGGCGGGGTGCGCGGCGGTGATGCCCCTGGGCTCCCCGATCGGCTCGGGTCTCGGCATCCGCAACCCGCACAACATCGAGCTGATCGTCGAGGCGGCGGCCGTCCCGGTGATCCTGGACGCCGGCATCGGCACGGCGAGCGACGCGGCCCTGGCGATGGAGCTAGGATGCGACGCGGTCCTGCTCGCCAGCGCCGTCACCCGCGCCCAGCGGCCCGGCCTGATGGCGTCGGCGATGCGCGAGGCCGTTCTGGCAGGTCGCATGGCGCGCCTCGCCGGCCGGATCCCCCGGCGGCGGTACGCTGAGGCCTCCTCGCCGGCGATCGAGCCGCGTGCCAGGTGACAACGATGACCCCTTGGGGACGGGAGAACATGTCGGCATCGGTTTGGGATGTGCTTGCCCTCCCCCCGGCAAACCGCCCGTAAACTCACTCCCGTGGACACGACGGTTGCGGACCCCCTTCTAGGGCGGCTGCTGGACGGGCGGTACCGGGTCGAATCCCGCATCGCCCGGGGCGGCATGGCCGCTGTCTACCTGGCCCTGGACGTCCGGCTCGACCGCACGGTCGCCCTGAAGGTCATGCACCCCTCGCTCGCCGAGGACCCCGACTTCGTCCGCCGCTTCATCGGCGAGGCCAAGTCCGTCGCCAGCCTGTCGCACCCGAACGTCGTGCACGTCTTCGACCAGGGCACCGACGCCGGCAACGTCTACCTGTCGATGGAGTACGTCCCCGGGCGCACCCTGCGCGACGTGCTCCGCCGGCGGGGGCGCCTTCCCGCCCGCGAGGCCCTGGAGATCCTCATCCCGGTGCTGGCCGCCCTCGGCGCGGCCCACCAGGCCGGCATGGTGCACCGGGACGTCAAGCCCGAGAACGTCCTGCTCACCGACGACGGCCGGGTCAAGGTCGTCGACTTCGGGCTGGCCCGCGCGATCGAGGCGGGCAACCAGACCAAGACCGGCGTGATGATCGGCACCATCGCGTACATGTCGCCCGAGCAGGTGACCGCCGGGGTGGCCGACGCGCGCAGCGACGTGTACGCCGCGGGGGTGCTGCTGTTCGAGCTGCTGACCGGGCAGCAGCCCTATCAGGGCGAGAGCCCCATGTCGGTGGCCTACCGCCACGTCCACGACCGGGTCCCCGCGCCCTCGGCGGTCGTCCCGGGCACGCCGCAGGCGCTGGACGCGCTGGTGCTCTCGGCGACCGACCGCGACCCCGCGCGCCGTCCGGCCGACGCCACGGCCATGCTGGTCGCCGCCGTCGAGGCCCACCGCACGCTGCCGCGCGACCCCGGGCCGCACGTCCCGCCCGCCGGCGCGACGTCCCCCTCGATGCTCCGCGAGACCGGCGTGATGCCGCGCGAGGCCGTCCCGCCGGCCCATCCCACTCTCGTCCACTCCCAGACCGAGATGCTGGCCGCCCCGCCGGTGGCGCCGGGCCCGCCTGGCGGACGCCGCGGCGTCCGGCCGGTCTGGCTCATCGCGGCGCTGGCGGTCGTCATGATCGGCGCGGTCGCCGGCACCGGCTGGTGGTTCTCCGAGGGCCGGTACACCAAGGTCCCCGACCTGCTCGGCCTCAACGTCACCCTCGCCAAGGAGAAGGCCGAGAGGCAGGGCTTCGCGGTCAAGATCGGCCCGGCCGAGCACGACGACAAGCTCGCCGAGGACAAGGTGCTGCGCACCGATCCCGAGCCGGGCAAGGACGTCCTCAACGACGCGGTCATCACGCTCATCCCCTCCTCCGGCCCGGTCAAGATCGCCGTGCCGAACGTGCTGAACCTCTCCCAGGGCGACGCGCAGGCGAAGATCTCCGAGGCGGGGCTGGCCCCCGGCCCGGTCAGCCGGGTGCCCAGTGACACCGTCCAGCGCGGCCTGGTGATGCGCACCAGCCCGCAGGTCGGCACGAAGGTCCGCGAGGGCAGCCGCGTGCAGCTCGTCCTGAGCGCCGGGCTGCTGATGCCGGACGTCAGCGACATGCAGTGCGACCAGGCCGACGCGTTCCTGCGGCAGAAGGGCTTCGTCCCGACGGTCGTGCAGCAGACCGACAACGCCCAGCCCAACACCATCATCGCGCAGGTCCCGACCGCGCGGTCGGAGGTCACCGCCGGGCAGAACGTGCAGCTCACCTGCTCCAAGGGGCCCGACACCGGCTTCCACTGGCCGTGGGAGAGGCCCGACAACCCCCAGCCCGGCCAGGCGCTCGTCGCCATCCCCGACGTCCGGTTCAAGAAGGTCGCCGACGCCACGAACGAGCTGCGCGCGGCCGGGTTCAAGGTCCGGGTGCGCCGCATCGCCGGCACCGGCGCCGTCGTGGCCGAGAACCCCCTCGGCCAGGCCCCGGCGGGCACCCGCATCACCATCTGGCACTGACCCGCCCGGGCGCGCCGACGTCCGTCCGTCGCGCCCGGGGAGCGGTCAGACCCGCGCGCCGTCGCCGGGGGCGGGGATGCCGTAGAGGCGCAGGCGGCCGAGGCCGCCGTCGGGGTGGATGTCGAGGCGGACGTGCGTCGCCGGCCGCTCGCCGGCCAGGCGGAAGCGGTGGCGGGTGTCCGGCTGGAGCCGGGTGCGGGGCAGCAGCTCGAACCATCCGGCGTCCGGCCCGGGCTCCGCGCCGCCGGGCACGTGGGCGGCGGTGAGCGACGCCGCGCCGGGCGCGTTGTAGACCAGGTTCGCGGTGTCCAGCTCGGCGACCCGGACGACGCCGGGGACGGCCAGGCGCACGACAAGCCAGTCGTTGCCGCCGTCGCGGCGGCGGGCGGTCTCCCAGCCTTCGGCCTGGTGGCGGGGCGACCCGGGGGCGATGACGTTCAGCGGAGAGGAGTAGAACGCGTCGGAGCAGGCGGTGACCAGCGCGCCGTTCTCCAGGGCGGCCAGGTCCAGGGGCATCGCGTCGTGCATGGCGAGGTCGGCGGCCACCTCGCCGTGGACGCGGAGCCGGGCGACGCCGCCGTCGGGGAAGATGTTCAGCCGCACGTGGGTGAACCGGCTCCCGGCGGTCACGGGGAAGGTGTGCTCGCTGTCGCCGGTCAGCGGGCTCCGCGGCACGATCTCGGTGTAGGACGCCTCGCGCAGCTCGTCCGCCGAGGGATACCCGGCGGCCTCGCACGCCTCGACGGAGACGAAGGGCGGGTAGTTGCCGGTGAACCAGGCGGTGTCGACGACCACGGCCCGCACGACGCCGGGCATGCCGAGGCGGACGACGGCCCAGTCGTGACCCGGCTCACGCCGGCGGCGGGTCTCCCAGCCGTCGTACACCTGACCGCGAGGGCCGAACGTCCCGGCCTGGAAGGCGGGCCGGCCGGGCCTGACCAGCGCCTGGCGCTCGGCGAAGGACTCGTCGCTGGCCGCCACCACCGACCCGCCGTAGGAGCGCAGGGCGAGGTCGGGCAGCCGGCGCGGGTCCGGGGCGGTCGCCGGGACGGTCGCGGGGACCCGTACTGGGGCGGGGGGACGGCCCGCCGCGGCGGCGGGCGCCGAAGCCGGGTGGTGCGGAGTGGTCACAGCAGGGCTCCGAAGGGAGGTTCGGCGTCGGTGACGGGACGGCCGCGCAGCCAGGTGGCCTGGACGACGCCGGTCAGCGTGCGGCCGTGGTAGGGCGTGAGGGGATTTCGGTGGCGCAGCGCGCCCGCCTCGACGGTGAACTCGGCGGTGTCGTCGAAGGCGACCAGGTCGGCGTCCGCCCCCACGGCCAGCCGGCCCTTGGCGGGCAGCCCCGCGAGCGCGGCCGGTCCGCGCGACATCCACCCGGTCACCCGGTCCAGGCCGTGCCCGCGTGCCCGGGCCTCGGTCCACACGGCGGGCAGTCCGACCTGGAGGGAGGAGACCCCGCCCCAGGCGGCGGCGAAGTCGGGGACCTTCAGGTCGGCGGTGGAGGGCGAGTGGTCGGACACCACGCAGCTCAGCACGCCCGCGGCCAGCCCCTCCCACAGCCGGTCGCGGTTGCCGGCGTCTCTGATCGGCGGGCAGCACTTGAACTCCGGGCCGCGCACCTGCTCGGCGGTGATGGTGAGGTAGTGGGGGCAGGTCTCGGCGCTGACCGGCACCCCTTCGCGCCGCGCGGCCTCCAGCGGTTCGAGGCAGGAGGCCGAGGACACGTGCAGGATGTGCGCCCGCGCGCCGGTCTCGCGGGCGGCGGCGATGACCCGCTCGACGGCCCGCCGCTCGGCCTCCCCCGGACGCGAGTCCAAAAACTGGGCGTACGTCGGCCCGGCCGGGTCGGTGAGCAGCGCCGGATCCTCGGCGTGCACCACGACGAGCCCGCCGAACGCGGCCACCGCGCGCATGGCCGCGCGCAGCCCGTCCGCGTCGAGCGGCGGGAACTCCTCCACGCCCGAGGGCGACAGGAAGCACTTGAAGCCGCGCACGCCGGCCTCGTGCAGGGGACGCAGCTCGCCCGCGTTGCCGGGGATCGCGCCGCCCCAGAAGGCCACGTCGACGGCGCACTGGCCGGCGGCCGCCGCCCGCTTGGCCGCCAGGGCGGGGACGTCGACGGTCGGCGGCAGGGAGTTGAGCGGCATGTCGACGATCGTGGTGACGCCGCCGGCCGCCGCCGCCCTGGTCACCGTGGCGAAGCCCTCCCAGTGGGTGCGTCCCGGCTCGTTGACGTGCACGTGACTGTCCACCAGCCCCGGCAGCAGGCACACCTCGCCCAGGTCCACCGTCTCGGCGGCCGCCGCCTCGGCCTCGTACGGGAGCAGGGCGGCGATCACTCCGTCCCGGACGGCCACGACCAGCGGGCGCTCGCCGTCGGGGAGCACCGCGCGCCGCGACCGCACGATCAGGTCGAACATGTGCGGGCCGGCGCCCCGCGGGTCAGTCGGCGGCATGGGCGGGGGCCTGGGAGAGCCGGTCCGCGGCGAGCCCTGCGGCGAGCCGTTCCAGCAGCGGGCCGGCCTCGGCCATGCAGCGGCGCACGTCGGCCTCGATGTCGGTGAGGGCGTACGCCGCCTGGATGCCGGCGGCGCGCAGTTCGTCGTCGGTGAGCGTCCGGCGCCCGCACACGGCGACGACCGGCACCCCGGCGCGTCCCGCCGCCTCGGCGACCCCCGCGGGCGCCTTGCCGCGCAGCGTCTGGCGGTCCAGCGACCCCTCGCCGGTGATGACCAGGCGCGCGCCGTCGAGCCGGCCGGCGAAGCCGAGCAGGTCGAGCAGCAGGCGGATGCCGGGCCGGATCTCCGCGCCGAGGAAGGCCATGGCGGCGAACCCCACCCCGCCGGCCGCTCCGGCGCCCGGGTCGTCGCGCACCCGCACGCCCAGCTCGCGCTCGGCCACGTCGGCCCAGTGGGCCAGGCCCTCCTCCAGCCGCGGCAGCTCGCCGGGGCCCGCGCCCTTCTGCGGCCCGTACACGGCGGCGGCGCCGTCCGGGCCGAGCAGCGGGTTGTCCACGTCGCTGGCCACGACGAACGCGGTGCCGGGCGGGCGGGCGAAGCCGTCCAGGTCGAGGGCGCGCAGGTCGGCCAGCGCGCCGCCCCCCGGGGGCAGCTCCCGGCCGCGCGCGTCGAGCAGTCGCACCCCGAGGGCGCGCATCATGCCGGAGCCGCCGTCGGTGCAGGCGCTGCCGCCGAGGCCGAGCACGATCTGGCGAGGGTCGTGGCGCAGCGCGGCGGCCACCAGGTCACCGGTGCCATAGCTGGTCGCGGTGAGCGGGGCGAGCCGCCCGCCGGTGAGCCGGTGCAGCCCGGACGCCTCGGCCAGCTCGACCACCGCGACGTCGTCCTTCACGCCGTAGGCGGCGGTCACCGGCTCGCCGGTCGGCCCGGAGGCGACGGTCTCCACGCGCCGGAACCCGCAGGCGACGGCGGCCTCGACCGTGCCGTCCCCGCCGTCGGCGACCGGCATGGTCACCACCTCGACCTCCGGGCGCGCGGCGCGCAGCCCCGCGGCCACGCGCGCGGCGACCTCGACGGCGCCGAGCGACCCTTTGAACTTGTCCGGCGCGACCAGCACGTGTCCCGGCATCACCCGACGACCTCCCGCTCCCTTTAGTCCCGGCCTCACCCGGCGCGCTCGCGCCCGGGCGGAGCCTCCGCCGCGCGGAGACGCCCGGCGCACGCCCGGCCTCACCACAGAATCTTCCATGCCCCCCGCCGTCGCCTCGCCGCCGGGCCCCCGCGACGCGCCGGGGGCATACGACAGGTCGATCACCGGCGAACGCGGGCGGAGGCGGTCACCGGTGCACCTCCCCTGCCACGGTGACGCCGCGGTCGGCGGCCAGGCGCAGGAGGCGGCGGTGGGCGTCGGCGCCGGCGCGGCCGGCGGCGTCGTGCGGGACGGTGCGCAGCTCGCCGTCCGCGACCACGGTGCGCCCGCCGACCAGCACGCGCGCCACCGGCGGCGGCGGCCCGAACACCAGCGCGCACACCGGGTCGTCGATGGCGGCGGCGAACCCGCCGACCCGCCACAGCACGATGTCGGCCAGCTTGCCGGGTTCCAGGGTGCCGATCTCGTCCTCGCGGCCCAGGCAGCGGGCGCCGCCGAGCGTGCCGAGTTCCAGGGCCTGCCGGGCGGTGAGCGCGGCCGGGCCGTAGCGGGCGCGCTGGAACAGCAGGGCCTGCCGCACCTCCCCGGCGAGCGTGGTCAGCTCGCTGGAGGCGGCGCCGTCCACGCCCAGCCCGACGACCGCCCCGGCGCGCAGCATCTCCGACACCCGGGCGATGCCCGCGCCGAGGCGCCCGTTGGAGCTCGGGCAGTGGGCGGTGCCGGTGCCGGTGGCGGCGAAGCGCTCGATGTCACGGTCGTGCAGGTGGACGGCGTGGGCCACCCAGACGTCGGGACCGAGCCAGCCGAGCTTGTCCATGTAGTCGACGGGCGTGCAGCCCATCTGGGCCAGGCAGTGCTCCTCCTCGTCGAGGGTCTCGCACAGGTGGGTGTGCAGCCGCACGCCCTTGTCGCGGGCGAGCGCCGCGGCCTCGGTCATCAGCTCCGCGCTCACCGAGAACGGCGAGCAGGGGGCGACGGCGACGCGCAGCATCGACCCCGGCGACGGGTCGTGGTAGGCGTCGACGGCCTCCGCCGTGGCGGCGAGGATCTCCGGGAGGGTCTCCACCACCTCGTCCGGGGGGAGGCCGCCCTGGGAGACGCCGCGGTCCATCGACCCGCGGCAGGGGTGGAAGCGCAGGCCGAGGTCCCGGGCGGCCTCGATCTCGGCGGCGAGCAGGTCGCCGCGGCCCTTGGGGAAGATGTAGTGGTGGTCGGTCGTGGTCGTGCAGCCGGACAGGGCGAGCCAGCCGAGCCCGGCGGTGGCCGCGCCCCTGACCACCTCGGCGTCCATGGCGGCCCACAGCCGGTAGAGCGCGGTCAGCCACTCGAACAGCGTGGCGTCCTGGGCCACGCCCTGGGAGGCCCACTGGTACAGGTGGTGGTGGGTGTTGACCAGCCCGGGAGTGGCCAGGCATCCGGCGCCGTCGACGCGGGCGGCGCCCGGGACGTCGGGGCCCGGGCCGGCGCCGATGGCGGCGATGCGGCCGTCCCGGACGAGGATGTGCCCGTGCGCGATCTCGGGTCCGGCGACGGGGGCGATCGCGACGTTCTCGATCAGCGTGTCCCCTCCGCCTCCGGGCCCGCCGCCGGTCGCGACCGTCTCGTAGCGGCCGGTCGCGTCCGCTCCGCGACCGCCGGCCATCGGGCCGCCGGTCATCGGGCCGCCGGTCATCGGGCCGCCGCCTTGCGGGCGGCGGCCAGGCGTACCGCGTCGAGGATCTTCTCGTATCCGGTGCACCGGCACAGGTTGCCGGCCAGCGCCTCGCGGATCTCGGCGTCGGTGGGCTCGCCGACGCGCTCGATGAGGTCGTGCGCCTGGACCAGCAGGCCCGGCGTGCAGAAGCCGCACTGCACGGCGCCGCACTCGACGAAGGCCTCCTGCACCGGGTCCAGGCGCTCCCCGCCGGCCAGCCCTTCGACGGTGCGCACCTCGCGCCCCTCGGCCTGCCCGGCGGCCACCAGGCACGCGCACACGGGCAGGCCGTCCAGGTACACCGTGCACGAGCCGCACTCGCCCTGCTCACAAGCGTTCTTGGCGCCCGGCAGGCCGACCCGCTCCCGCAGCACGTACAGCAGGCTCTCGCCCTCCCACACGCCGTCCACGGCCTCGGGCCTGCCGTTGACGGTGAGGTTCACGCGCATGCCGCCACCTTTCCTCGGTAGTCGTTCCAGGCCCAGGTGAGGGTGCGGCGGGCCATCACCGCGATCGCGTGGCGCCGGTAGGCCGCGGTGCCGCGCACGTCGTCGATGGGCGAGGCCGCCTCGGCCGCCAGCTCGCCGAACCGCGCGAGCAGCGCGCCGTCCAGGGGCGCGGCCCCGGTCCAGTCGAGCTCCCGGCCGGCGAACTCCTCGGCCGCGCGGGCCCGCCGGGGCGTCGGGGCGGCCGAGCCGACGCCGGTGCCGACGCGGCGCTCGTCCGGGTGCAGGGCCAGCGCGAACGAGCACACCGCGATCACCATGGCGTTGCGCGGGCCGACCTTGGAGAAGTACTGCGGCCCGGTGGCCGGGCGGGCGCGGAAGGCGCGGATCAGCTCGTCGGGTTCCAGCGCGCTCCGCTTGACGCCGAGGTAGAACTCCTCGGCCGGGATCAGGCGGGTGCCGCGGGCGGCGGACTCCACCTCGATGACGGCGTCCCCGGCGAGCAGCGGCGGGTGGCTGTCCCCGGCGGGGGACGCGGCGCCCAGATTGCCGCCGACCGAGCCGCGGTTGCGGATCTGCGGCGAGCCGACCGTGCGGGACGCCTGGGCCAGCCCGGGGAGCCGGTCGCCCAGCTCGGCGATGATCCGGGCGTAGGACACCCCGGCGCCGACCCGCAGCAGGCCGTCGGCGGTGACCTCCCACTCGCCGAGCTCGCCGACCGTGGTGAGGTCGAGCAGCGCCACCGGGCGCCGCACGTCGAAGTTGATCTCCACCATCACGTCGGTGCCGCCCTGGATGGGCACGGCGTCCGGGACGGCCGCCTTCGCGGCCAGGGCCTCGGCCCAGGTGGCGGGTCGCAGGAAGTCCAACGGTCGGCTCTCCTAGTCCCAGGCCGCGCCGGCGGGCGGGGCGTCGTCGTGCAGCACGGTTCCCTCGATGAGCCCGTAGGGCCGGTCGGCGGCGAAGTAGACCTCGTTGTCGTTGTCCAGGCCGAACGGCGCGAGATCGACCAGGAAGTGGTGCTTGTTGGGCAGTTCCAGCCGCACCTCGCAGATCTCCGGGCGCTCGCGCAGCACGCGCTCCCCCATGGCGAACAGGGTCTGCTGCAGGGAGAGGCTGTAGGTGCCGGCGAAGGCGTCCAGCAGGCAGCGCCGCGCCTGCCGGTAGGACTCGGCGTAGTCGCGGGACTCCTCCCCGGCCGGGAGCAGGTGCCGCCAGCGGGCGGTCACGGCGGTGGCCAGGACCCGGTCGGCGGCCGGGGGCAGCGTCGTGTACTCGTCCTTCGCGAACCCGTGGAACTCCGAGCCGGTGGAGTTGAGCAGCACCAGGTCGCGCAGGCCGGACACCACCGTGGTGGCGCCGTCCCGGTCGTGGTGGACGACGCACGTGCGCACCTCGCCGCCCGAACGCGCGAACGAGTGCGGCCCGCGCCGCTCCCAGGAGTACTCCTCCACCGCCACCCGGGCGTGGTGGATCGTGGGCTGCGAGCCGACGAAGTGGCGGGCCAGCAGCAGGGCGAACTCCTCGATCTCCCCGATGCCGTGCTTCTTGGCGAAGGCGTACACGGTGTTCTTCTGGGAGTCGGTCGGCAGCACGGCGGCGTTGTCGCCGCGCCGGTGCACCTCCTCCATCGCCCCCGACAGCGAGACGCCGACGTTGCAGTCCTTGAGGTGGTGCACCTCGCCGTCGCGGGTGACGCGCACGACGCGCGTCTCCGCCTTGCCGTAGCGGTTGGGTCCGAGCACGACGGCCATCGCTAGCTCCCCCGGTAGGTCGAGTAGGCGAACGGGCTCAGCAGCAGCGGCACGTGGTAGTGCGCGTCGGGGTCGCCGATGGCGAAGGTCACCACGACCTCGGGGTAGAAGGCCGCGACGCCGCTCACGGCGAAGTAGGACCCGGTGTCGAAGACCAGGCGGTGCACGCCCCGGCCGGGCTCGCCCTCGGGCAGCCAGTCGGCCAGGCGCCCGTCGCCGTCGGTCACGCCGGTGCCGACGACCCGGTCGCCCTGGAACAGCGTGACCCGCACGCCCTCCGCGGGCCGGCCCCTGCTGGAGTCGAGCACATGCGTGGACAGGCTCACCTCCCCTCCTCCCCATCGTGCCCGTCGCGGCCGGCGGCTCCGCCGCGGCCCTCCCCGGAAGCCCACCGGCCGCCGTCACGGCCACCGCTGCCGCCGGGGCCGCCGGGATCGGGGCCGCCGGGATCGGGGCCGCCGTGGTCGGGGTCGTCGGGAGCGGGGCCGCTGGGATCGGGGTCGTCGGGAGCGGGGCCGCTGGGATCGGGGTCGGCGGGGTCACTCGAGCTACCGGGATCGTCACCGTCGCCGGGGCCGGCCGCGAGCTTGACGGCCCGCAGCACGGCGATCTCGGCCAGCTCCTCGCGCACGACGGCCCGCTCGGTCTCCTCGTCGTTGCGCACCCTGGCCATGAGCCGGTCGGCCATCTCCTCCGCCGTGAGCCCGGTAGCGCAGACCAGGTACACGTGCCCGAACCGCTGCTCGTAGAGAACGTTGCCCGCGGCGAGCTGGGCGAGCACCCTGCGGTCGGCGCCGGCCGTGCCGGACTGCTCGGCCCGCGACCAGGACGCCTCCCTCCCGCCGCCCCCGGCGCGGTCGCCGATGCGGGGATGGGCCGACAACGCCTCCAGCACCTGCGGCCAGCTCAGCCCGCGGACGGCCTCCCGCGCGGCGGCGGCCAGCGCGGCGGCGTCGGCGTAGGGCAGGCCGGCGGCGACGCGGCGCGCGAACGCGGGCGCGGCGCAGCAGCTCAGCAGTTCCCGTTCGGCCTCCGGCGGGCTGAGCGCGTTGAGGGCCGCCAGGCCGTCAGAGCCGGGTGTCACGTTCGGCATGGCAGCCAGTGAACAGCCGCGGGCGGGCGCGGTCCAGCGGCGGGATCTCCCAACTGGGGCAACGCATCGCCATGGTTTTTCGTGTCATGCTCCAACGCCGTCCGCGCGGGCCCGTCACGGCCGCCCGGTGCCTCCCCCGAGCATCCGGGCCGCTCCCATAAGCTGGAGGCATCATGACGGCAACCTCTCTCATCGGCGGCCACGCGCTGGTCGCGGGCGGTCTGGCCACGGGCGGCCTGCGCTACGCGGCCGAGATCGAAGCCGAGATCATCCAGGTGTTCGTGACCAACCCGCGCGGCTGGGCCCTCAACGCCGGCAAGCCCGCCGAGGACGCCGCGCTGCGCGAGTCGGGCGTCCCGGTGTTCCTCCACACGCCCTATCTGGTCAACATGGGGTCCCCGAGCGCCGACACGCTGGAGAAGTCCACCGCCAGCATCCGTCACGCGCTGGGGCGCGCGGTCGAGATCGGCGCGCTCGGCGTGGTCGTGCACACCGGGTCGGCGGTCAGCCAGTCGCGCGACGCCGCGATGCGCCAGCTCCACGAGCACCTGCTGCCGCTGCTGGACGAGATCCCCGAGCACGGGCCCGATCTGCTGCTGGAGCCGATGGCCGGCCAGGGGCAGATGCTCTGCGCCACCGTGCAGGACCTCGCCCCCTACCTGGACGCCCTGGAACACCACCCCCGGGCCAACGTGTGCCTGGACACCTGCCACGCCTTCTCCGCCGGGCACGACCTCGCCGCGCCGGGCGGCGTCGCCGAGATGCTCGACGCGCTGCACGCCGTGGCCCCGGGCCGGCTGAAGCTGGTGCACGCCAACGACTCCAAGGACGCCTGCGGCTCCAAGCGCGACCGCCACGAGAACATCGGCGCCGGTCACATCGGCGCGGGCGCCTTCGCCGAACTGCTGCGCCACCCGGTCGCCGCCGGAGTCCCGTTCTGCATCGAGACGCCGGGCAAGGCCGACAAACACCGCGAGGACATCCAGCTCCTGAAGAAGCTCCGCGAGCCGGCGACGGCAGCGGCGGCCTCACACTGAACACAGGCCGGCCGACGGCGACCCCGCACTGAACACAGGCCGGCCGACGGCGACCCCGCACTGAACAGGCGAACCGACGACGGCTCCGCGCCGGACACAGGCGAACCGACGGCGATTTTCCGCAGAGCAAGAGGCGAGCCCGCGACGATCTCCCGACGAGCAGCGAGTGATCCTGCGACGATCTCCCCCTGAGCAGCGGGCGAGCCTGCGGCGATCTCGCGCTGAGCACGGGCGGCCTGCCCGGCGTCGGGGGCACGGCGCCGGGCAGGGTGTTCGCCAACGAGATCCGGCCGCCCCCCTTTGGGCCAGATCACGTGCGTAGGCCTCGCGGCCGATCGGCGAACACCCCGCCCCGCCCGGGCCGACGGGCCCTACCCCCCGGTGAGGGCCCGGCGACCCCGGCGTCCGCCGGCCCGGCGCGCGGGCGCGCAGGCACGGCGTTCGCCGGTGGGTTCGCGTGACCAGGGTCCGTCCGGCCCTCAGGGGCAGGTGTCCCGCCTGGTCACGCACTGTGGCTCTTCGACGGGCACGACATTACGTCGTGTCATCTGGGTCGCGCGGGCCCTTCGGGCGCCGCTCGCTGAGCGGTCAGTAGTCATCGATGTACGGAGCGTGTCCGCGCGACGAGCGGCGTCCCTGGTCCGACGAGCGGCGGGACGGGGGCTCGCGCCCGGGCCCGCTCGCCGCCCGCAGCCGCCGGACGCGCGGTCGGCGGCGCCCACGCCACACCCAGCGCGCACCCAGCGAACCCCCGGGGCGTCCATGAGGGCCGCCCGCGCAGCCCGCTCCCGTACGGGACGCCGTTCTACGGCGCGCCGTGTGGCGTCGTCCCAAGGGGCACGTGCGGCATCCGTCCTACGGGTCGCATGCAGTGCCGCCACCCCAAGGTGCACCGCGTGGCGCCTCCCAGCGGGTCACCGTGTCAGCGCCTCCCAAGGTGCACCGCGTCGCGCCTCCCAGTGGGTCGCCGTGTCAGCGCCTTCCAGGGGGCACCGTGTGGCGCCCCCCAAAGGCCACCCTGTACTGCCCCACGCGCCGCCACCGTGTAGTGCCTTCCAGGCGCCACCCTGTAGTACCTTCCAGGCGGCACCTTGTGGTGCCTTCCAGAGGCCGCCGTGTGGCCCGTTCTACAGGGCGGCGTCCTACGGGGCGCCGTCCTGTGGGGCGCGCTCCTGCGACGCGGGGTCATGCGGAGCGGGGTCGCGGGGAGCGGTGTCGCGGGGAGCGCCGTCCTGAGGGGCGGTGGCGGGCTGCGGGCGGGGCAGGCCGCCCGCAGGCGACGGGAGCTCGGCCGGGCGCGGCAGCGGGGCGCGGAACTGCCGCACGAGCTGCTCGCGGACGCGGCGACTGTGGCGGCGGCTCACCGGGAGCGTCGTCTCGCCGACGCGCAGCACGATGCGGCCTTCGTCGAAGCGCATCTCGGTGACGTGCCGCGCCGACACCAGCGTGCTGCGGTGCACGCGGATGAACCCCGAGGACGCCCAGCGGCGCTCCAGGGCCGCCAGGGACATGCGCACCAGATGGGTGCCCTCGGCGGTGTGCAGGCGCACGTAGTCGCCGCTGGCCTCGGCGTAGGCGACGGCGTGCTGCGGCACGAAGCTCGTGCGCCCGCTCAGCTCGACCGGGATGACGTCGCCCTCCGCGGCCTCGGCGGCGCAGGGCCCGTAGGCGGCCTGCTCCAGGCGGCGCACCGCCTCGGCGACCCGGTCGGGACGCAGCGGCTTGAGCAGGTAGTCCACCGCCTCCAGCTCGAACGCCTGCACCGCGCGGTCGTCGTGCGCGGTGACGAAGACCAGCTTGGGCGGGCTGGGGAAGGCGCCGACCAGGCGGGCGAGGTCGAGGCCGTCGAGGCCGGGCATGCGGATGTCGAGGAAGACGCCGTCGAGCCGCTCGCCGGCACCGATCATCGCGACCATGTCCTGTAGCGCGGCGACCCCGTCCGAGGCCGTCAGCACTTGCTCGACGCGATTGTCCTGCCGGAGGAGATAGGCCAGCTCCGACAGCGCGTGCACCTCGTCGTCGACCGCCAAGACACGGAGCATGGAGACCAAACTGCCGTCAGGACCGCCTCGCGGGCAAGCCCTCTATCGACATTGAGTGGCGACCCGAATGCTTTCAGTTATAGTTTGGCCGGATTTTCGGCACCCGCATGCGCACCGTGGTGCCCTCGTCGGGCGCGGTGTCGATCACCAGCCCGTACTCCTGGCCGTAGATCTGGCGCAGCCGCACGTCCACGTTGGCCAGCCCGATGCCGCCTCCGCCGTCCCCGCTCGGCGGCTCGCCCGCCAGCAGGCGCCGCACCCGGCCCGGCTCCATGCCCGCGCCGTCGTCCTCGACGGTGATGTGGACCTCCTCGCCCGCGTCGCGCACCACGATGCTCACCTCGCCCGACCCGCCGCCGCGGCGGATGCCGTGGGTGATGGCGTTCTCCACCAGGGGTTGCAGGCACAGGAACGGCACCGGCAC
Organism: Sphaerisporangium sp. NPDC005288; assembly: GCF_040607475.1. NCBI lineage: Bacteria > Bacillati > Actinomycetota > Actinomycetes > Streptosporangiales > Streptosporangiaceae > Sphaerisporangium > Sphaerisporangium sp. NPDC005288. Next base: position 54,021 of record NZ_JBEXGT010000025.1, read on the forward strand.
CGGCATGACCTCCGGGACGACGTCCACGACGAAGCGCAGCTTGTCGCCGAAGCGGGCCCGCTCAAGCAGCAGGTAGCGGTCGACGCAGGTCAGCTCGTCGGAGAGCGTGGTGAAGTCTCCGGCGCGGCGCAGGGCGTGCCGGGCGAAGTCGGCGAAGTCCAGCAGCAGCTCGCGCGCCCGGTCGGGCTCGGTGCGGGTGAAGGAGGCGATGGTGGCCAGGGAGTTGCACACGAAGTGCGGGGAGATCTGCGCGCGCAGGGCCCGGGTCTCGGCCTGCATCGCCCGACGCCGGGTGGCGTCCAGCTCGGCCAGTTCGAGCTGCCCGGAGGCCCACCGGCCGACCTCGGTCACCGCCCGCACCAGGGGTGCGCCGACGTGCGGGTCGTAGGCGGCCAGCGCGCCGATGACCCGCCCGTCCACGGTCAGCGGCACCATGACGGCGCTGCGGATGGCGCAGTCGTCGGCCTCGCAGAACAGCTCGTCCCCTGCGACCAGGTGGGGCCGCCCACCGGCGAGGATGCCGTGGACGTGCCCGATGAGGTCGCGCACGTGCGCCTCGCCGGGCGCCTCCCACGCGCCGTCCCAGGCGAGCACCTGGTCGGTGGAGGTGACGGCGAGGGCGGCCGTGCCGGTCAGGGCGCGCAGGTGGCGCACGGCCCTGCGCGCGGAGTCGCGCGACAGCCCGGCCCGCAGGTAGGGCGCGGCCATCGCGGCGACGTGCAGCGCGGCGAAGGTGGCGTCGCCGGCCGGGCCGCCCTCCCCCGCCCGGCCGCCCGCGCCCGCCGCGCCGCGACGGCGCCGGCCCAGGCGGTACCCGGCCAGGCCGCTGAGGACGCACAGCAGCGCCCACCCGGTGTGCAGCATGCGGGCAACCGTAATCGGTCACCCGATGTGATCGTGTGGGAACCGGACGGCGGGCCCGCGCCGGCGTCAGAGGCGGGGCGAGGCCCGCACCGGCCCGGCCAGGGCGCACGACCGGCTGTGCGGCGGCCACGCGAGCACCTCTCCGTACGGCGGCCGGCGGGGTCAGGCGGGGCCGTCGCCGGGTTCCTCCTGGTAGGCGTAGCGCTGTTCGCGCCAGGGGTCGCCCAGGTTGTGGTAGCCGCGTTCCTCCCAGAACCCGCGGCGGTCGGCGACCAGGTACTCCACGGCGCGCACCCACTTGACGCTCTTCCACGCGTACAGGTGGGGCACGACGACGCGCACCGGGAAGCCCCGCTCGGCCGACAGCGGCTTCTCGTCCAGTTCGAGGGCGAACAGGGTGGAGTCGCGCGCGAAGTCCGACAGGCGCAGGTTGGCGCTGTAGCCGTACTCACCCCAGATCATGACATGGGTGACCCCGGGGTCCGGGGGAACGGCCTCCAGCAGGGCGCCGGCCGGCACGCCTCCCCACTCGTTACCCATGATCGAGAACTTGGTGACACAGTGGAAGTCGGCGATGAGGGTCACGCGCGGCAGGGCGGAGAACTCCGGCCAGGTGAAGCGGATCTCCTCCCCCGACGCCGTGGCTCCGAAGACCGACAGGTTCCAGCTCTCCGGCCGGAACCCGGGAACCCGGCCGTAGTGGAGGACCGGTCGGCCACGGGGGACGTACTGCCCGGGGGGCAGTCGAGTTTCCTCGGTTGGATCCGGCACGCAGCAATCCTGCCATCGCGCTGTCGGCCGCGTGGCATTGGCACCCCGTTAACCCGTCCGGGGTGGCGGTCCTCCCCCGGACGGCGGGACGATCCCATCCACCCACGGAGGATCCACCGGCGGCCGTGCCGGCGCAGCGCCCGGCGGTCCCATCTCCCGCGGACGGCTCCCTCCACGGACGGCCTCACCCTCGGTCGCACAGGACGGCCCTGCCGGCCGTACCTGCGCCGTCGCCGCCCACCGCTGGGGATGGGTTATGCTTGCGGCGATGCGTACCGCGTTGGAGTTTTGGTATGGCGACGGACCCGTGGAATCGGCCGATCGCCGTCAGACGCTGCGCTGACCGCCAGACGTCGACGAAGGCCCCGGGTCCTGATCAGGACCCGGGGCCTTCGTCGTTTTCCGGCGTCGAACACCTCGACCGCGACCGCGGTCCGGAGAAAGGGCATCACATGGTCATCGTCATGGCCCCCGGGGCCACTCAGCAGGACGTCGACGCCATCGTCGACCTCGTCGCCACGGCCGGCGGTGATGCGTTCGTCAGCCGTGGCGTCAATCGGACGATCATCGGCCTGGTCGGCGACATCGCCCAGTTCATGAACCTGAACCTGGGCGGGATGAACGGCGTGGCCGACGTCATGCGCGTCTCGACCCCCTACAAGCTCGTGAGCCGGGACAACCATCCCGACCGGTCGACGGTCCGGGTCGGCGGGGTGCCGATCGGGCCGGACACGGTCACGCTGATCGCCGGGCCGTGCGCCGTGGAGACTCCCGACCAGACGCTCGCCGCCGCCCGCATGGCCGAGGCCGCCGGCGCGACCCTGCTGCGCGGCGGCGCGTACAAGCCCCGCACCTCCCCCTACGCCTTCCAGGGGCTCGGCGAGGCCGGGCTGCGCATCCTGGCCGACGTGCGCGCCGAGACCGGACTGCCCATCGTGACCGAGGTGGTGGACGCCCACGACGTCGAACTCGTCGCCTCCTACGCCGACATGCTCCAGGTCGGCACGCGCAACGCGCAGAACTTCGCGCTGCTGCAGGCCGTCGGGTCGGTGGGCCGGCCGGTCATGCTGAAGCGCGGCATGAACGCCACGATCGAGGAATGGCTCATGGCGGCCGAGTACATCGCCCAGCGCGGCAACCTGGACATCGTCCTGTGCGAGCGCGGCATCCGCACGTTCGAGACCGCGACGCGCAACACCCTGGACATCTCGGCCGTGCCGGTGGCCCAGCGGCTGTCGCACCTGCCGGTCATCGTCGACCCCTCGCACTCGGGCGGCCGCCGCGACCTGGTGCTCCCGCTGACCCGCGCGGCGATCGCCGTGGGGGCCGACGGTGTGATCATCGACGTGCACCCGACCCCCGAGCAGGCGCTCTGCGACGGCCCCCAGGCGCTCGTGGACGGCGACCTGGCCGAACTGGCCGCCATCGCGCGCGACTTCCCCCCGCTGATGAACCGCACCCTGGCCACCAAGCTCGCCCCGGTGGTCTAGAACGGCCGGCGCCGGCCGGTCAGACCGCGGCGGGCGCGGCCGGCGCGGCGTCCACTGCGGGCGCCGCATCTGCGGCCGGCGCGGCGTCCAGGGCGTCCGCGGCGTTCGGGCTCCGACGGACGCCCGCGGGTGCGCCGTCCAGCTTGTACTCCTGGATGGAGTCGGCGAGCTGGACGGCGAGCTCCTCGGCGTCCAGGCGCTTCTCGATCTGCCGCAGGTCGGCGATCTTGGCGGCGGTCTCGGCGCGGCGCGGGGTCAGCAACGTGCAGCAGTCCTCGTCGGGCAGTTCGGAGATCTGCAGGGTGCCGATGCGCCGCGCCTCCGCCATGATCTCGGTCTTGTCCATGCCGATGAGCGGGCGCAGGATCGGAAGCTCCACGGCGTCGTCCAGCGCGGTGATGTTCTGCAGGGTCTGCGAGGAGACCTGGCCGAGGGAGTCGCCGGTGACCAGCACGTTGCGGCGCAGGCGGTGGGCGACCTCCTCCGCGGTCTTGAGCATCAGGCGGCGCTGCGCCACGACCTGCAGGCGGTCGGCGCCGGATGCCTTGAGCGACTGCTGCGCCTTGCCGAACGGCACCACGAACAGCCGCGCGTTCCCCTGGAACTTGCTCAGCGCCCGCACGAGGGCGTACGCCTTGTAGATCGACTCCGAGGTGGTGAACGGGATGCCGGAGAAGTGCAGGAAGTCGACCTGCAGGCCGCGCCGCAGCATGCGGTAGGCGGCCACCGGGGAGTCGATGCCGCCGGACATCAGCACCAGGCCGCGCCCACTGGTGCCCACCGGCAGGCCGCCCTGGCCGGGAAGGCCGTCGGTGAAGACGAACACCTCGTCCCTGTCGACCTCGATGTTCACGGTGAGCTCGGGGTTCTTCAGGCGCACGGGCAGGCCGTACTTGTCGTTGATCTCGCCGCCGACCATGCGGTCGAGCTCGTTGGAGCGCAGCGGGAAGCGCTTGTCGCGGCGGCGGGAGCGCACGGCGAAGGTGGCGCGGCGCTCGACCTCGGGGCGGCCGGCGACCAGTTCGAGCGCGGCGGCGGTGACCGCCTCGGGGTTCTTGGCGACCCGCCAGGCCCGGTGCACCCAGACCAGCCCGATCACGTCGGTGAGACGCTCGGCGATGGCGTCGGCGGTCTCCACGCCGGTTCCCTCGGGCAGCAGGATGGCGATGACGCCGTGGCGCTGCCGCACGTCGACCTTGACGCCGAAGCCCTTCAGCGCCGCCTTGATGTTGGCCTGCAACTGCCGCTCGAACAGCTCGCGGTTCCTGCCCTTGAGGACGACCTCGCCCAGTTTGAGCAGCACACAGGGCTCACCCAGAGCTGACGGGGGCACGACGGACATGGGGCTGCCTCCGGCGGGGATGGTGGAGTCGGGTGGGGACACGTGCCGGCGGAAGGTCCTCCCGCGCTGCGCACCCCTCAATTTATCCCTTATCGAGGGCCGTCGCTCCCGCCCGCCGCCGGCGGTGGCCGCCATCGGACCCGGCGAGGGGGCCGTCCGGCGGAAACGACCACCGGGATCTCGCCTTTCCGGCCTCAAGAAATTCCACGAAACGGCTGGACCGATTACTGTTCCGAGCAGTGCTCATCATCCGGAAACATCCGGATTGCCCGCCGTAGATCATCTTTATCCTCAAGGACGCCCAGTGTCGCATATTGACCACTTCGCGCAAGGAATATTCACTCCGCTGGCCGCGTACGTGATGTCGGTCATCGGATCATTTCTGAGTCTGCTGCTGGCGAGCCGGGCACGCGGGACGCACGGCGGCGCCCGCCTGCGGTGGCTGGCCGGCGCCGCGCTCGCGCTCGGCGGCACCGGCATCTGGGTGATGCACTTCGTCGCCATGATGGGATTCCGCGTCCCGGGCACGGCGATCACCTACGACGTACCGCTCACCATCGTGTCCGCCCTGGTGGCCGTCGTCATCGTCGGTGTCGGCCTGGCCGTGGTCTCGTGGTCGGGCGAGCGCCTGCCCGCGCTGCTCGGCGCGGGGCTGCTCACCGGGCTCGGGGTCGCCGCCATGCACTACCTCGGCATGGCCGCCATGAACATGGCCGCCGTCAAGCACTACGCCGCGCTGCCCGTCGCGGCGTCGGTGCTGATCGCGGTGGTGGCCTCGACCGTGGCGCTGTGGTTCAGCCTGCGGGTGGAGGGACTGCTCGCGACCACGGGCGCTGCGCTCATCATGGGCGTCGCGGTCACCGGCATGCACTACACCGGCATGTTCTCGCTCAGCGTCACAGTGGATCGCTCCAACACCGGCCAGGCGCTCGCCGGCGCGACCGCCATGAGCTTCCTGCTGCCGCTCCTCATCGGGATCAGCCTGGTCACCCTGGTCCTGCTGCTGGTGGTGACGCTGGCGCCGTCCCGGGAGGAACTGGAGAGCGAGACCAGGCTGCTCGCCCAGATCGAGGAGCAGCGTGCGCGGGCCGGCGCCGCCGCCCCGGCTGCGGCGCCCCCGTCCCGGCCGCAGCCGCCGGGCGCCGGGTCCCTGTTCCAGCGGCGTGACGGGCGGGAGCCCTGAGACGCGACCCACGCGAAAGGCGGACAAGGAAAACCGCCCCTGGCCGTGACGGCCGGGGCGGTGGACGCACGCGGGCGTGCCGTACGGCGGGCCGGCGCTGCCGGCGCGGGCCCGCCGGCGCGGCCCGGGGCGGATCAGCCGAAGAAGACCTCGGCCTCCTCGTAGCGGGACACCGGCACGGTCTTCAGCTCGGAGGTGGCGGCGTCCAGGCCGACCCGGACGATGTCGGTGCCGCGCAGCGCGACCATCTTGCCGAAGTCGCCCTCGTGGGCGGCGTCGATCGCCTGCAGGCCGAAGCGGGTGGCGAGCACGCGGTCGAAGGCGCTCGGGGTGCCGCCGCGCTGGACGTGGCCGAGCACGGTGGTGCGGGCCTCCTTGCCCGTGCGCTTCTCGATCTCGCGGGCGAGCTGCTCGCCGATGCCGCCGAGGCGGACGTGGCCGAAGGCGTCCAGCTCGCCGGCCTGCAGCGCCATCTGGCCCTCGACCGGGTGCGCGCCCTCGGCGACCACGATGATGGGCGAGTAGCGGATCTTGAAGCGGCTCTCGACGTACTCGCAGACCTTGTCGATGTCGAAGGGCTTCTCGGGGATCAGGATGACGTTGGCGCCGCCCGCCATGCCGGCGTGCAGGGCGATCCATCCAGCGTGCCGGCCCATGACCTCGCAGATCAGCGCGCGGTGGTGGGACTCGGCCGTGGTGTGCAGGCGGTCGATCGCCTCGGTGGCGATGTTGACGGCCGTGTCGAAGCCGAAGGTGTAGTCGGTGGCGTTGAGGTCGTTGTCGATCGTCTTGGGCACGCCGACGACGTTGACCCCGCGGTCGAACAGCTGCTTGGCGACGCCCAGGGTGTCCTCGCCGCCGATGGCGATCAGCGCGTCGACGCCGGTGTCGGCCAGGTTCTGCTTGATGCGGTCGACCCCACCGTCGATCTTGATGGGGTTGGTGCGCGACGAGCCGAGGATCGTGCCGCCGCGCGGGAGGATGCCGCGCACGGTCGAGATCTCCAGCGGCATCGTCTCGCCCTCGAGCGGGCCGCGCCAGCCGTCACGGAAGCCCACGAACTCGTGGCCGTGGACGCCGATGCCCTTGCGGACGACGGCGCGGATGACCGCGTTCAGTCCGGGGCAGTCTCCGCCTCCTGTGAGCACGCCGATACGCATGACGGGTTCCTCCCGATGGGGTACGCATTGAGGTTACGGGTGAGATGCATGGCCGCCGTGGACGCTTCGCGGGCTCCTGTGGCCGCCGACGTACAGATTTTGCCCCAGCCCGCCTAATTGGTCTAGACCAAGCGGTGGGAGGCCAATCTCACCCTACCGGTGCGACTCAGATCGACAGGGCGAGTACGCAGGAAGGGCTGCCGATCTTGTAGACCTCGCCGGTGGGCACGGGGATGCCGTCGCGCAGCTCGAAGGTCGCGACCGCGTCCGACCGCTGGTTGGCGACGTACATGCGCTCGCCCGCCACGGCGAAGTGGCGCGGCCACAGGCCGCCCGCCCCGACCTCGGCCACCTGGGTCAGCGCGGCCGGCTCGCCGCCCTCGGGCCCCACCTCGAAGACGCCGATGGTGTCGGGCCCGCGGTTGGCGACGTAGAGGTGCCGGCCGTCGGCGGACAGCTCGACGTGGGAGACGTAGTTCGGCCCGGTCACGTGGCTGGCCGGGGTGCGCGCGAGCTCGCGCCAGGAGGCGTCGTAGACCGCGACCGTCCCGTCCAGCTCGCAGCCCACGTACCAGCGGCCCTCGCGGTGGACCATGTGGCGCGGCCCGCTGCCGGGCTTCAGCCGCACCGGGCCCTCCGGGTGCTCGGCGGGCCCGCCGCCGAGCAGGTGGCGCCGCACCTCGTCGGTGCCGAGGTCGGTGACGTGCAGCACGGCTCCGGGACCGAACACCGCCTGGTGGGCGTGCGGCTCGGCCTGGCGGGCCGGGTCGGGGCCGTGGCCCTCGTGGGGGAACAGCTTGGGCGGGCCCTGGAACAGGCCGGAGCTGCCGAGCCGGTAGACCGCCACCGTGCCGTCGCCGTAGTTGGCGACCGCGAGCCAGGTGCCGGTCGGGTCCACGGCCAGATGGCAGGGGTAGGACCCGCCGCTCGTGCCGTCGGCGAGCGGCGCGGGACCCTGCGGGTCGGCGGAGTAGGCGGCCACTCCGCCCTCCTCGCACTCCAGCGCCGCGTACAGCACGGGCAGCCGGGGGTGCAGGGCCAGGAACGACGGTCCGGGGGCCTCGGTCTCGGCCAGGCCCCGCAGGGCGCCGTCGGCCTCCCTGCGGACGACGCTCAGGCCGGGGCCCGTCCCCCCGGTGCCCGGTGTGTATCCGCCGATGTAGAGCAGCTCGCGCCCGGATGTCATGTGATCGACGATACCGTCACGCACCCGCTCCGACCTTGATCGGGGTCCCCGTGCCGCCCCGCGTCACCGGGCGCGGAGAGCGGCCAGGAGTGATCGGGTCTGGACGCACGACCCGTCCATATGTTTGACTCTGTCAACGAATTACTTGATTGGAGCAACGGTATGGAGGAGCTCGTCGGCCGGGTGCGCGGGTTCAACCGCTTCTACACCCGCCTCATCGGCGTCCTGGGCGCCGGAATGCACGACACGCCGTACTCCCTCACCGAGGCGAGGGTGCTCTACGAGCTGGGCAAGAAGGACGCGACAGAGACCGGCGAGCTGCGCAGGATGCTCGACCTGGACGCCGGCTACCTCAGCCGCATGCTCGCCCGGTTCGAGGCCGACGGCCTGGTCACGCGCGAGCGCTCCGCCGCGGACGCCCGGCGACAGGTCGTCCGGCTCGGTGAGCGGGGCCAGGCGGTCTGGCGGACGCTGGACGACGCGTCGGCCACCGGGGTGCGCGCCCTGCTCGAACCTCTCTCGGAGGAGGACCGGCGGCGCCTCATCGCCGCCATGACCACCGTGCGGCAGGTCCTCGCCGACCGGCCCGCCCCGGACCGCTATGTCATCCGCCCGCCCCGGCCCGGGGACCTCGGCTGGATCGTCCACCGCCACGGCGTGCTGTACGCCGAGGAGCACGGCTGGGACGAGACGTTCGAGGCGCTGACCGCCCGCATCGTCGCCGAGTACGTCGAGGACCACGACCCGCGGCGCGAGGCCGTCTGGATCGCCGAGGTGGACGGCGAGCCCGCCGGCTCGGTGTTCTGCGTCAGGAAGGACGACCGCACGGCCCAGCTCCGCCTGCTGCTGGTCGAGCCGTCCGCCCGCGGCATGGGCATCGGCGGCCGGCTGGTCGAGGAATGCCTGGCCTTCGCCAAGCGGACCGGCTACGAGCGCATCGTGCTCATGACCGTCGACGAACTGGCCGCCGCCCGCCGCGTCTACCAGCGGGCCGGCTTCACCCTCGACGAGCAGTGCACCAAGCGCGCCTACGGCACCAAGGTCACCGAACAATACTGGTCCCGCTCCCTCTGACCCCGCCCCTCCCGGGCGCCGTACGCCCCGGGTGGGACGAGTGCCGTCTCCGGGGCCGGGGCCCGTCCGTCACTGGGCCGCAGGGCGGACGGGCGCCGGGCCCGGAGAGGGCAAACATCGCGCAAAGGGCCGGCCGTGGCGGCTCGTGCCCCGCCTAGGGTCGGCCGGGCCTTCGGGACCATCATGGCCGCGCCGCGTCACGCGGCCCGCCGGTCCAGGGGTGTTGGACCCCGCCGCCCGGCCATGGGAGCAGCCGATGACCACGACGACCGTTCTAGCGCCGCCCGCCCCGAAGATCAGGAACCGCAAGGCGCTGGTCTTCCTCGACCGCGACGGCCGGGGCTCGGCGAGGGCGGGCGGCGCGGCCGACCGCCGGCTCGTCCACGCCCTCACCGGCGAGGGGTACGCCGTCCAGACCGCCGAGTGCGACGCGGACGACCACACCAGGGTGGGCGCGTTCCTGGACGCCGTCGAGCCGGGGGACCTGCTCCTGGTCCGCTGGTCCACCGAGTCGGGGTGGGGTCCGGGCGAGTTCGGCGCGCTGATGGGGGAGTTCGCGCGCCGCGTCGAGCGTTCCGACGGGGCGGCGCTGCTCCTGATCGTCGACTTCGGCTGGCTGGTCACGGCCGGGCCCGGCCACCCGCACGAGACGGTGACCCGCCTGCACGTCCGGGGCGAGCCGGTCGCCGCGGCCGCCGCGCTCACCACCAGCGCCACCATGCCCGGCGAGCGTCCCGGCGGCGCGGTGTCGCTCACGGCGATCCTGGCCGACGGCATCCTGTCCGGCGAGGCCGACCTGGACCGGGACGGCGCCGTGTCCGTCGGCGACCTGTACCGGTACGCCGACGAGCGCTGCGCCGATCTCGGCGCCGACCGGCGGCCGTACCTGCTCACCTACGGCGAGGGCGAGCTGATCGAGGTCGCCCGCGCCCGGCGGCCCGCCGGGGACCTCGGCCCCGCCTTCGCCGCGACGCTCGCCCGCCTGGCGGCCACCGGCGACACGGTCGCCCCCGCCTCGGCCCGCGAGCTGGTCGGCCGCGTCTACGACGTGCACCTGAGCGAGCCGGCGAGGCTGCTGCTGCGCCGGGCGACCCTCCTCACCGAGGACGAGCCGCTCACGCCCGAGACGGCGGCCCTGCTCATGGAGGACGCCCCCGCCGGCACGCGCGAAGCGCACGCGCTCGGGGAGCTGGCCGCGTGGGGACTGCTGGGCGAGGACACGCCGTTCGCCGATCCGGCGGTGCGCCCCGCTCTCGCCGGCCGGCCGGACGCGCGGGAGCTGGCACGGGTCTCGGCGGGGCTGCGCCGGTGGCGGGCCGCACGGCGCGCCGTCCAGCCTCGTGCCCGGCTGACCGGCGACCGGTGGACCCTGCGGGACCGGCTCGGCCACCGGGTGCACGCCGAGGCGATCGCGGCGTTCGTCCGCCACCCGGAGACGCGGCCGCCGCTGACCATCGGCGTCAAAGGGCCGTGGGGCGCGGGCAAGACGTCGCTGATGCGCATGGTGCAGGACCTGCTCGACCCGGGCGCGGCCGAGGACCGCCCCGCCGCGATCCACCTCGCCACCCCGGCGGAGGACCTCCCTCCCCGCGGACCAGGACGCCGCGGCCGCCCCGGTCACGCACACGGCCGGGGGTGGGGCGGGCGCGGGTCGAGGGGCGAGGGGGCGGTCGGCTCGGCGGGGCGGGTGACCAATGCGGAGGTGCTCTCGCGTGCCAGACGGGCCGAGTCAGGGGGCCGGGAGTACGCGGTCCCCGGCGAGCTTCCCCTGCGGCACGCCGACTGGCGGCCGACCGTCTGGTTCAACCCGTGGATGTACCAGAGCGGCGAGCAGGTGTGGGCCGGCCTGGCCCACGAGATCATCAGCCAGATCACCTGCCGGCTCCCGCGCGGCGAGCGTGAGCGCTTCTGGCTGGCGCTCAACCTCGCCCGGGTCGACAGGGAGGAGGTGCGCCGCCGGGCCTACCGGCTGGCCGCGACCCGCCTGCTCCCGGTCGCCCTCGCCTTCCTGGCGACGCTGCTGGTCACCGGCGCCTCGCTCGCCGCGTCGGCCCTGGTGCCCGCGGCCGGCTCACTGCTGCGCGGCACGGCCGCGGCCGTCGGGTCGGGCGGCTCGTTCCTCGTCCTGTTCGCCGCCGGAGTGCGGCTCGCGCGTTTCATGGGCGAGTCGGCCGACACCGCGTTCACCCGGCTCGTCCGCCAGCCCGACCTGCTCGGCGGCGGGCCCGGCGCGGGCTCGGAGCTGTCGCCCGACCCCGGGTACCGGGCCAGGACCGGGTTCCTGCACCTGGTGCAGACCGACATGCGGCGGGTGCTCGGCATGGTCGCCACCGAGGAGCGCCCGCTGCTGGTGTTCGTGGACGACCTGGACCGCTGCTCGCCGGGGACGGTGGCCCAGGTGATCGAGGCGGTCAACCTGTTCCTCGCCGGGGAGTTCCCCAACTGCGTGTTCGTCCTGGCCATGGAGCCGGAGGTCGTGGCCGCGCATGTCGAGGTGGCCTACCGGGACCTCGCCCGATCGCTCCCCGCCTCCGCCGAGGAGCGTTCCGGTCTCGGGTGGCGCTTCCTGGAGAAGATCGTGCAGCTTCCGCTGAGCGTCCCCATGCTCGACGACGGCGAACGGCTGCCCGCCTACCTGCGCGCCCTGCTGGAAGTGCCCGCCCCGCCCGCGAGCCCCCCGGACGACCGGCGCTCCGGCCCTCCGCCCGGCCAGGAACACCCGCCCGCGCCCGAACCGGCCGCGAGCCCACCGCTCACCACGCACCCGGCCTCCCGGGACGGCGGAACCGCCCCAAGCCCACGGCACACCACGCGCCCGTACCCGAGCCTCGGGGACGGCGCGCCGGTCCCGGGCCCACCGCGCTCCACGCGCTCCGCCCGCGGCCCCCGGGGCGGCGGAAGGGAGGTGCGCCTGTCCGGGAGGGCCGAGCCGGAGGTCAGGGCCGACCCGGGGCTGGTGGACCGCGTCGAGGCGGCGATCAGGGCGATGGGCCCGACGGCCGGCGACCTGGACATCGTCGCGCGTGACGCGCAGGACCAGGTGGGCGCGGCGGACGGCGACGCCATCGGCGGGCTGTCGGCCGCGACGCGCCTGGCGGCGGACCGGGTCTACGACGACCTCTACAGCGACGAGAACGCCTACGCCGCGATCGCGCGGGTGCTGCCCGTCCTCACGCTGAGCAACCCCCGGGAGCTCAAGCGGTATGTGAACGTCTTTCGGTTCTACTCCTTCGTGACCTACCGGCGCGCCCTGGCCGGGGCGGCGAAGGCGACCGACGAGGAGGTCGCGAAGCTCGCGGTGCTCGCCATCCGCTGGCCGCATCTGCTGTCCTTGCTCGCCCGCGAACTGGACGGCCCGCCACTCCCCCGCGACCGCCCCGCCACGCCGGACACGCCCGGCCAGGAAGCGCCATTCAGTCCGACATTTCCGGTGATCTCGGAATCATCGCCACCGCCAGACGACCCGGGGCGTCCCGGATCCGCGGCAGGGCGGACGGCGCTCGACGTTCTTGAGCGGGCGGCCGGCGCGGACGAGGACGCCTGGGCCCGCGCCCTCGTCGAGGTGGGCCTGGTGCGCGGCGCAAGAGCCGGCACCGCGCGCTGGGACGCCCTCCGCGCCCTCCTGGGCGCCGGCCCGCCCGTCGCCCACCTCGCCTGGCGGCTGCTGTGAGCCGGGCCCAGTGGTCCCTGCGGCAGCCGCCGTGAGCGGGGCCGGGGTGCTCACGGCCGCCGCCGCGAGCCCGGCCGGGTCAGCGCTGGGCCTGGATCATCCAGTGCTGCTTCTCGAGGCCCTCGGTGATCTGGATGAGGAGGTCCTGGGTGACCGGGTCCGGCTCCTCGGTGGCGGCGATGCGCTCGCGCATCCGGGCGATCATCTCGCCGAGGATGTCGGTGAACGCGGCGACCACCTTGCCGTCCTCAATGTATCCGGTGTCGAACTGTCTGACCTGGGTGTCGCGGGCGACGGTCGCCGCGCGGCCGTCCGGGTTGACGCCCAGGGCGACCGCCCGCTCGGCCGCGCTGTCGGCGCCGGTCCGCGCCAGGGCCACGATCTCGTCCAGCTGCAGGTGCAGCGAACGGAAGTTGCGGCCTATCAGGTTCCAGTGCGCCTGCTTGCCCACGAGCGAGAGGTCGAGCAGGTCGATGAGAGCTCCCTGCAGCGCATCGCCCGCGATCTTCTGCTTGTCGCTCGGGAGCGGGCTGGTGATCTGGGCCATGAAGCATCTTCCCCTCAAGAATGATCGACGGCCTTCTACCTGGCTACCTAGAACGCCCTAACCGGTCTCCCGAAGCGCTAAACATTGACAGTGTCATAGTTGCAGTGTCAGCATGGAAGCATGAGTGACACCTGGACGATCGGCGAGCTGGCGGAGCACGCGGCGCACCTGCTGCCGTCCTCGCCGCGGCGGCCCAACGGCCGGGTCAGAGACGTGCCCAACGAGCGGCTCATCCGCTGGTACACCACGATCGGCCTGCTCGACCCGCCGCTCACCCGCCGCGGCCGGGTCGCGCTGTACGGCAGGCGTCACCTGCTCCAGCTGGTCGCCGTCAAGCGCCTGCAGGCCGAGGGCCGGTCCATCGCCGACATCCAGGCCGAGCTGGCCGGCGCGACCGACACGGCGCTGGAGCAGATCGTCGACGCGGCCGGGCGGCCGGTTCCCGTCGCGCCCCGGCCCAGCGCGACCGGCGACCCGGCCGTTGAGCCGACCGGCGATCCGGCCGAGGACTCGACCGGTGACCCGGCCGGAGACCCGCCGTCCGGCTCCCCCCGCGCCCGGCCGCGCTTCTGGGCGGCCCGCCCGGCCGCCGCGGGAACCCGCACGCCCGCGACGGACCCGGCCGCGGCTCCGGCCCACGGGCGCGTCGCCGCCGTCCTCGCGACGGAAAGCGGGAGGAGCACACCGGCCGCGGAAGGCGGGACCGGCACGCCGGCGACCGCGGGCGGGACGGGGTCGCCGGTGCCGAGCGGCGGGAGTCCGCAGGCGGCGAACGGGGGGCCGCCCGTGGCGCCCGGGGGGCCGGCGCCGGGCCTGCCAGGAGGGCAGGCCACGCCGCCGGACTTCCTCGCGGCGCCCTTCGCTCCCGAGCAGGCCCTGCCCCGCCCGGCGGGCCGGTGGCCGGGCGTCGTTCCCGCCGCCGCGCCCGCCGATGACCTGGTGCACGGCGTGCGGCTCGCGCCCGGGGTCACGCTCCTGCTCGAAGGGCGGCCTCCCGCCCCCGGCGACATCGCCGCGCTGCGGGAGGCCGCCGCACCGCTGCTCGCCCTGCTGCACGACCGCGGCCTCCTGCCTTCCGGCGTCCCCGGGCATGCCGCCCCGGCCGCCGGCCTCGACCAGTCTCCGCCCGAAAGGTCGTCATCATGACTGTGCAGATCACATCCTTGAAGCCCGGCGAGTACGCCCCGGCGCCCGACGCGGGGCTCGGGGCCCTGAGCACCGGCAAGGGGAACCTGCCCTTGGAGAGCGTCGAGGTCGAGGCGAACATCACCGCGCTGACCTGCGGCGTGGAGGTCACGCAGGGTTTTCGCAACCCGCATGACGTGCCCCTGGAGGCGACCTACATCTTCCCGCTGCCCGACCGCGCCGCGGTGACGGCCTTCCGCATGGAGGCCGACGACCGGGTGGTGGAGGGGGTGCTCAAGGAGCGCGGCCAGGCCCGCCAGGACTACGACCGCGCCATCGCGCGAGGGCAGCGCGCCGCCATCGCCGAGGAGGAGCGCCCGGACGTCTTCACCATGCGGGTCGGCAACATCGTCCCCGGCGAGCGGGTGACGGTGCGGCTGACGCTCAGCCAGCCTCTCCCGTACGAGGACGGCGCGGCGACCTTCCGCTTCCCGCTGGTCGTGGCGCCCCGCTACATCCCGGGCACGCCGCTGGACGACCTCGCCGCCGGGGACGGCGTGTCCGCCGACACCGACGCCGTCCCGGACGCCTCGCGGATCACCCCGCCGGTGCTGCTGCCGGGCTTCCCGAACCCGGTGCGGCTGGCGCTGACGGCCCGCGTCGACCCCGCCGGGCTCGACCTGACCGAGATGCGCTCCAGCCTGCACGTCGTCTCCCAGGAGGAGGGCGTCGTGCGACTGCTGCCCGGCGAGCGCCTCGACCGTGACTTCATCCTGCGCCTGTCGTTCGACGCCTCCAGCGCCCTGACCCTCGTCCCCGACGGAGAGACCCGCCGACCGGCGCCCGCCGCCGAGACCGGAGCC
The DNA here is from genome assembly GCF_040607475.1 of Sphaerisporangium sp. NPDC005288. NCBI lineage: Bacteria > Bacillati > Actinomycetota > Actinomycetes > Streptosporangiales > Streptosporangiaceae > Sphaerisporangium > Sphaerisporangium sp. NPDC005288. The sequence goes on from NZ_JBEXGT010000025.1 coordinate 69,296, forward strand.
GACACCGGAGCCGACGGCGTCGACGCCGAGATCGACGGGGAGGCCGACGGGGACGGCACGTTCGTGCTGACCGTGCTCCCGCCCGCGCGGACCGATGCCCGGCGCGCGCCGAGGGACGTGGCGTTGCTGCTGGACCGCTCGGGCAGCATGACCGGGTGGAAGATGGTCGCCGCCCGGCGGGCCGCGGCGCGCATCGTCGACACCCTGTCCTCCGCCGACCGGTTCGCCGTCCTGTCCTTCGACAGCGTCGTCGAGCGTCCCCTCGGCGTGGACGCGGGCCTGGTCCCGGCGAGCGACCGCAACCGCTACCGGGCCGTCGAGCACCTGGCCCGGCTGGAGGCGCGGGGCGGCACCGAGATGCTGCAGCCGATGGAGGAGGCGCTCGGCCTGCTGGAGGACCCCGGCAGGGAACGGGTGCTCGTCCTGGTCACCGACGGGCAGGTCGGCAACGAGGACCAGATCCTGGAACGCCTCGGCTCGCGGCTGGCGGCCGTGCGCGTGCACACCGTCGGCATCGACCGGGCGGTGAACGCCGGGTTCCTCGGCCGGCTGGCCGGGCTCGGCGCGGGCCGCTGCGAGCTGGTGGAGTCGGAGGACCGTCTCGACGAGGCGATGGAGCACATCCACCGCCGCATCGGGTCGCCGCTGGTCACCGGCCTGTCGCTGAAGGTCGAGGAGCTGGACGTGGTGGCGGGCAGCGTGACCCACCTGGGTTCGCTGTACTCGGGCGTGCCGCTCACCGTCTACGGGCGGTACCGGGGCGCCTCCCGCGGGGCGCTGACCGTCCACGGCCTGCGCGAGGACGGCGGCCCGTGGGAGCAGCGGCTGGAGGGCCGGCCCGCCGAGGGGGACGCGCCGCGGGCCATCTGGGCGCGGGCCCACCTGCGCCGGCTGGAGGACCGCTACGCGGTCGGCGAGCACGCCCTGGAGCACGACATCGTCGCCGCCTCGCTGCGGCACGGCGTGCTGTGCCGGTTCACCGCGTTCGTGGCCGTGGACACGCGGGTGGTGGCCGAAGGCGGGCCGCGGCACCGGGTGGTGCAGCCGGTGGAGCTGCCCAGCGGCTGGGAGGCGCCCGGCTTCGCCGCGCCCATCGCCGCCGCGCCGATGGCCGCCTCCGCGCCCGCCGTCTTCAGCGTCATGGGCGGGGAGGGCACGCTCATGGCGGGCGGGGGCCCGGCTCCCGGTGCGGCCGGCGCGCCGGTGGGCGACGCGGCGTTCGGAGGGGGGCCGTTCGCCGTCCCGTCGGGCGCGCCGCGCGGCCCGATGTTCGCGCGGCCGTCGAGCCCGAGGATGGCGCCCCCCGCGCCGCCGGTCCCGCACTCGCTGGACATCGTCCGGCCGCAACTGGCCGCCGAGCTGGCACGGCTGCGCGAGCAGGAGGCGCTCGCCGCGCCCGAGCGCAGTCGCTACCTGGCCGACCTGGGCAGCCGCCTGGCCGCGCTGGCGGCCTACGTGGGCGGGGAGAACGAGCTGTCGGCGCTGGCCCGCGACCTGTCGGCCTGCGAGGGCGACCCGGCCGCCGACGTCGACGCCCTGTGGCGCCGCGCCGTCGAACGGCTGACCGCCCTGAGCGGCGACGGCACGTCGACCGGCACCACCGGGTCCGCCGCGGGCCGGCCCCGCGCCCAGCGCGCGTCCTTCTGGAAGCGCTCCTGACGAAGCGGGCCGGCGGCCCGGCGCCGGCCCGGCGGTGACTCGCCGTGGCCGGCGCCGGTCCCGCGCTCACGCGGAGATCGCCGTGGCCGGGCTTGGGGGCGGGCCCCCTCCGCGCGGAGGGCGGCCTCAGCCGGGGTCGCCGAGCCGGCGGTAGGCGGGGCGGAGGATGTCCAGCAGAGGGATGTGGCGTACCTTCACGGCGGGCGGCTCCAGGGCGCGCAGCAGCAGCTCCGGCGGCGCGGCGGCCCCGCCGGGACGGGGGCGCAGGCGGCCGAGCGGCACCGATGACGCGTAGAAGTCGCCGGTGCGCTCGGCGAACGGGACGTCGTCCACGTGCAGCGGGTCCTGCGGCTCCTCCTCCTCGTCCGGCGTCCCCCGCAGGGCCTCCAGCAGCGGCTCCTTGGCCCGTCCCCGCCAGGCGAGCACCAGGAACGGGTCCTGGTCGAACGCCTCGCCGAGCAGGTAGAGCACGGCGGACAGATGCTTGCACGGCGACCCCCAGTCGGGGCACGAGCAGTCCATGTCCAGCTCGGCGGCGCCGGAGGGGAACAGCGGCAGCCCGAGGTCGTCGAACACCCCGACGATCTCGGGAGGCATCTCGCCCGCCAGGAGCTTCGCGCGGTACAGCGCCTGCCCGGCCAGGGCGTCCTGGACGGCGGCCCAGGCGTCCGCGCCGTAGGCGGGGATGCGGATCGAGACGTGGTAGGGGGCCGGCCGCGACCCCTGGACCGCCGCCTCGACCCGCCCGGCCGCCAGGTCGATGGACAGCACCTGGCCCTTCCTCGCGTAGGAGCGCCCGCGGCTGAGCCGTCCGGCGTCGCAGACGCGTTCGAGGATGTCGATGAACCTGCGCGACCACCACTGCTCGCCGATCGAGCCGCGCCTGCTGCGCGCCTGGATGCCGCCCTCCACCTTGATCGGCGCGGCGGCCTCGAACCAGCCGTCCTTGCCCAGGGGCATCTCAGCTCACCGCCTTCGGGCCGGACCTCGGGGACACCGGCATCTCAGCTCACCGCCTCCGGGCTCAGGCGGAACAGCTCGCGCAGTTGCTCGGTGGACAGGTCGGTGATCCAGTCTTCGCCGGCGCCGACGACGGTCTCGGCGAGGGCCTTCTTGCGCTCGATCATCTCGTCGATGCGCTCTTCGAGGGTGCCCACGCAGATGAACTTCCTGACCTGGACGTTCCTGGTCTGGCCGATGCGGAACGCCCGGTCGGTGGCCTGGTCCTCGACGGCGGGGTTCCACCAGCGGTCCACGTGGATCACGTGGTTGGCCGCGGTGAGGTTCAGCCCGGTGCCCGCCGCCTTGAGCGACAGCAGGAAGACCATGGGCTCCTCGTCGTTCTGGAAGCGCTCGACCAGCTCGTCGCGTCTCTTCTTGGGCAGCCCGCCGTGCAACCACAGCACGGGCCGGTCGAGATGGGAGGCGAGGTAGGGCTGCAGCAGCGACCCGAACTCGGCGTACTGGGTGAAGACCAGCGCCTTGTCCCCCTCCTCGACGATCTCCTCGGCCAGCTCCTCCAGCCGCGCGAGCTTGCCCGAGCGCCCGGCGAGCCGGGAGCCGTCCTTGAGCAGGTGGGCGGGGTGGTTGCACACCTGCTTGAGGCGGGTCATGGTCGCCAGGACGTTGCCGCGCCGCTCGATGCCCTCGCTGTCGTCGATGCGGGCGAGCATGTCGTTGACGACGGCCTGGTAGAGGCTGGCCTGCTCGGGCGTGAGCGTGCACCACACCTTCATCTCCAGCTTCTCCGGCAGGTCGGAGATGATCGTCTTGTCGGTCTTGAGGCGCCGCAGCACGAACGGGCCGGTGGCGCGCTTGAGCGCACGCGCGGCGTCCTGGTCTCCGCGGGCCTCGATGGGCTCCTGGTAGCGGTCGCGGAACCGCTTGGCCGGGCCGAGCAGGCCGGGGTTGCAGAACTCCATGATCGACCACAGCTCGGCCAGGTGGTTCTCCACCGGGGTGCCGGTCAGCGCCAGCCGGGTGCGCGCCGGGATGGAGCGCACGGCCTGGGCCTGCCGGGCGGCGCTGTTCTTGATCGCCTGGGCCTCGTCGCAGACCACCCTGCCCCAGGTGAACCCGGCCAGGACCGGCGCGTCGCGCAGCGCCGTGCCGTAGGTGGTGAGGACCAGGTCGGCCTCTCGCACGGTTTCGGCCAGCTCCTCGTCGCGCTTGCGGGTGCCGCCGTGGTGGACGTACACGCGCAGCGAGGGCGCGAACCGCTCGGCCTCCTTGTGCCAGTTGCTCACCAGCGACATCGGGCACACCAGCAACGTCGGCGCCACCGCTCCGCCGGAGGCGCGCTCCTCCAGCAACAACGACAAGGTTTGGGCGGTCTTGCCCAATCCCATGTCGTCGGCCAGGATGCCGCCGAGGCCCAGGCCGGACAGGAAGCTCAGCCATGACAGGCCGCGTTCCTGGTAGGGGCGCAGGCTGCCGTTGAAGGTCTGAGGGGTGGCCAGGGCCGACAGCCGCCGCTCGGCCTCGCCGGACAGCAGGTCCCCGAGCGGGCCGTCGGCGTCCACGCCGATCAGGGGCAGCTCCTCCTCGCCGCCGCCGACGACCTCCTGGATCACCTCAGCGACGGTCATCTGCCCCGACCTGCGCCGCTCCAGCACCGACAGGGCGGCCTTGAGCTGGCGGTCGTCCAGCTCGACCCACTGGCCGCGCACGCGGACGAGCGGGACCTTCAGCCGGGCCAGCTCCTCCAGCTCCTCCTCGCTGATCGTGTGATCACCGACGGCGAGATCGACCTTGAAGTCGACCAGCTCGCCGAGGCCGAACCCCTGGCCGGCCGCCGCCCGCGACGGCGTCGCCGTGCGGGAACGGGTGGTCAGCCGCAGGCCCAGCCCTTTGCGCCCGGCCCACGCGGGGAGGCTGACGCCGTACCCGGCGGCCTGGAGCAGCGGCGCGGACCGGCGCAGGAAGCCGAACGCCCACGCGGTGTCCACCACCATGCCGGACGGCCGGGGGTCGCGCAGGGCCGTGTGCAGTTCGGGGCACAGCCGCACGGCCCGGCCGAGCCCGGCGAGCAGGACCTCGTCGGGGCGTCTGGGCAGCCCGGGGACGCGCTCGCCCCGCCACAGCATGCCCGCCGGCACGTACAGGCTCGGGTCGTCGACCGACTGGAGCGCGAACTCCAGTTCCCAGGCGTCCTGGTCCCCGGCACCGTGGTCCTCCTCGCCCCCCTGCCCCGGCCCGTCGCCCCGCTCGGAGCCGTTCTCCCGCTGGAAGCGGTTCGCCTGCTCGGGGCCGTACCGGCCGCCCTCTTCCGGCACCGCCAGGTCGCGGCGCGGCTCGATGAGGCGGAAGCAGACGCGGATCGGCCCGTCCAGTTGCCGGGCCGAGGCGTGCCAGTCGACGAGCGCGCCGGCGAGCGCCTCGGCCTCGCGGCCGCCGGCGCCGGGGACGGCGGCATCGGGGGTGGTGAGGGCCGACAGCCACCGCTCGGGCAGCGCGCCCGCGGGACCTGGGCGGTTGCCGCGCAGCAGCCTGTCCGGCAGCGACAGCCGGACGGCGCCGTCCGCCAGGGCCGCGAGGGCGTCGCGCAGGACCTCGGCCGCGGGGTGTTCGCCGCCGGCCGCGCGGACCACCGGCGGCATGGCGGCGGCCAGCTCGCGGAAGGCGGCGGCGTCCGCGCCGGTCAGGACGGGCAGCCAGCGGGCGGCGTAGCCGCCGCCCTCGGCGAGCAGCTGGGGCAGCACCCTGCCGCGCCGCACGAGCGCCCGGGCGTGCTCGGCCACGACGGCGAGGTAGCGCAGTGATCCTCCCGCCCCCCACTCGGGGCCGCCGGAAACGGGCGGGGCGGCGTCGTGCGCGCCCGAAGCGGGCGGGGCGGCGTCGTGCGCGCCGGACAGCGTGCCGAGCAGGCGGAGCGCCGCGGCCGGCGGCAGGAACAGGGCGGGAACCTGCCAGGACGAGATCTTGGGGGCGCGCGCGGTGGTCGGCAGGCCGGACTCGGGAGAGGGCAGCGGCGCCCGGGCCGTCCCGGGGAGCCACAGGGTCATCGCCCCGCCGGTGGCGGCGTTCGCGGCCGCGCGCCCGTCGGTCTCGCTCGCCCACCGGCCCGGCGCGGCCCCGGTCACCCGGGGGACGCCGTCCCCGGCGGCCGTGGCGGGCAGGGGGGTGGTGACGACCAGGCCGAGCGCGGCGGCGAGGGTCGCGGAGGGCGTGGCGCAGGGGTGCGGCCGCCCGGCGCCGGGCCGTCCGCGCGCGGGAGCGGGCCGCTCGGCGGACGGGGAGGAGGCGGGCCCTCCCCGCGCGCTGACCTCCTGCCCGGCGGGCGGGGAGGACGCGGAGGTGTCCTCCGCCCATAGCGCCAGGCCACGACCGGTCCATGCCCCGTGGACCACGAGCACGCGTCCACCCCCCGTCCGCCTGCGCCGCCCGGCTCCCCTGCCATCGGCCGCCGCCGGAGCGCCGTTACGCGCCGGCGGGCCGTTCCCGCGCTCCGCACGGTACCGGCCCCGGCCCCCACTCGGCGCCCGGGCGCGACCGACATCCGGTCTGATGGGTCATAGGGTATATGCGTGAGTTTTAAGCCTGATGAGAGCGATGTTGTGATCCTGGACGGCGGTCTCGCCACACACCTGGAGGCCCTCGGCTGCGACCTGCGCGACGAGCTGTGGTCGGCCAGGCTCCTGCTGGAGGACCCCTCGGTCGTCCGCCGGGCGCACCTCGACTACTTCGCCGCCGGCGCCGACGTGGCCACGACGGCGAGCTATCAGGCGAGCTTCCCCGCGTTCGTCCGGCGCGGCAGGGTCTGGGACGAGGCCCGCGCGCTCATCCAGCTCTCCGTCGAGCTCGCGATCGAGGCCCGCGACGAGGCGGGCGGCGGCATGATCGCGGCCAGCGTCGGCCCGTACGGCGCCTACCTGGCCAACGGCGCCGAGTACACCGGCGACTACGACCTGGACGAGGACGCCCTGGTCGAGTGGCACCGTCCCCGCTGGGAGGTGCTGGCCGAGAGCGGCGCCGACCTGCTGGCCTGCGAGACCATCCCCTCCTACGCCGAGGCGCGCGCCATCGCCCGCCTGCTCCGCGAGACCCCGAACGTCAACGCCTGGGTGAGCTTCTCGTGCCCGGACGGCGACCACGTCGGCGACGGCACGAAGCTGGCCGACTGCGCCGCGCTGTTCGCCGGCAACCCCCAGGTGGTGGCCGTCGGGGTCAACTGCACCTCGCCGGGCGACGTCAAGAGCCTGATGGGCCACATCAGCGGCTCGCCGATCGTGGTGTACCCCAACTCCGGCGAGGGATGGGACGCGGAGAACCGCCGCTGGACCGGGATCGCCGACCCCCTGGAGTTCGGGGCCGCCGCCCGCGAGTGGCGCGCCGCGGGCGCGGCCTTCATCGGCGGCTGCTGCCGCACGACCCCCGAGCACATCCGCCGAATCAAGGCCGAACTCGGCTGACCGGCCCGCGGGACGGGCATCCGGCGGGCGGGAAAGGGCTGGTCATCGTGTTCTCCGTCGGACCCGGGCGGCGCGGAAGAAGATAGTGGCCCGCCGGTAACACTGTGGTCATCCGCGAGCATCACGGCGGCAACATTGTCACGGTTCACTCCTGACAGGCACCGATGCACGGCTGTCAACAGGAGGCGCGATGACGTCCCCGCCGCATCCGCCCGACCAGCGGGCCGGAGGGCAAGGGGCTCCGCCGGGGGCCGGGCTGAGCCTTGACGCCGCCGCGATGACCACCCGCGAGATCAACCGGTCACTGCAGGCCCTCCCGTGCGGACGGGCCGTCGTGGCCAACCCCGGCGGGCGGCACAACCTGGCGGTAGGGCTGGACGCCCCGGTCCACGTCGAGATCGACGGGCCCGCGGGCTTCTACGCCGGCGGGCTCGGCAAGCGGGCGCGCGTCACCGTCAACGGCTCCGCCGGCGGCGGCACCGGCGAGAACCTCATGTCGGGCGACGTCCACGTGCGCGGCTCGGCCGGGCGCAGCACGGCGGCCTCCGCGCGCGGCGGAGTCGTGGTGGTGGACGGCTCCTGCGCCTCGCACGCGGGCATCTCCCTCAAGGGCGGCACGCTGGCGATCGGCGGCGACGCGGGCGCCTACTGCGGGCACCTCGCCCAGTCCGGGGTGATCCTGGTCGGCGGGAACGCCGGCCCGTGCCTCGGGGACTCGCTGTTCGAGGCGGTCGTCTACGTCAACGGGAAGATCGCCGGGCTCGGCGACGGAGCGGTCATCGAAGAGCTCGACGAGCACGACGCGACGTTCGTGAAGGTCCTCGCGGACGGATGCGGGTTCGACCATGTCGCGCCCTCCCAGGTGACCAAGGTCGTCTCGGCCCGCCGCATGTACCAGATGCACGCCCGTCACGACGACCACGGGGCCTACTAGCCGCCCGTCCCCCGCTGATGGACGCGGGGGATCTCCACCCATCGACCTACGCCGAGGACAGGATGAGCCACACCTTCTCCCCCGAGGTGATCGCGCAGATCCAGGAACGCGCCAGGCTCGGCGGCGGCGCGGTGCGCGGCTGGGGCGCCAGGCGCGCCGTGCCGAGCTTCGACGACCTGCTGCTGCTGCCGGCCGGCCTGTCCTCCGGCCTGCCCGAGGGGCACCGGGAACGCTGCGACACCCGCACCATCCTCGGCACCCGGCACGCCGAGGAGCCCGTCGTCCTGGACATCCCCATCACGATCGCCGGGATGTCGTTCGGCGCGCTGTCGTCCGCGGCCAAGGAGGCGCTCGGGCGGGCGGCCGGCATGACCGGGACCTCGGCGACGACCGGCGAGGGCGGCATGGCCCCGGTCGAGCGCGGCGCCGCCAAGACGCTGGTCTACCAGTGCCTCCCCTCGCGGTACGGCTTCGACCCCGACCACCTGCGCTCTGCCGACGCCGTCGAGATCGTCCTCGGCCAGGGCGCCGTGCCGGGCGGCGGCGGGGTGCTCCTCGGCCAGAAGGTCACCACCCCCGTGGCGTTCATGCGCGACCTGCCCGAGGGCGTGGACCAGCGCTCGGCGAGCCGCCACCCCGACTGGTACGGGCCCGAGGGCCTGCGCGTGAAGATCGAGGAGCTGCGCGAGGTCACCTCCTGGCGCATCCCGGTGTACGTCAAGATCGGCGCGGCGCGGGTGGCCTCGGACGTCCGGCTCGCGGTCGAGGCGGGCGCGGACGTGATCGTGGTGGACGGCATGCAGGGCGGCACGGGGGCCGCCGCGGACGTGTTCATCGAGCACACCGGCGTCCCGACGCTGGCGGCGACGCGCATGGCGGCCGACACGCTGCGCGCGATGGAGATGGAGGGCCGGGTCCAGCTCGTCGTCTCCGGGGGCGTGCGCAGCGGCGCCGACGTGGCCAAGGCGCTGGCCCTCGGCGCGGACGCCGTGTCGATCGGGGTGGCCGCGCTCATCGCGCTCGGCTGCAACTCCCCCTCCGACGACACCGGAGCCGACGTCAGCCTCGGCTACCGGGCGCTCGGCACCGTGCCCGGCTCGTGCACGGCCTGCCACACCGGCGGCTGCCCGGTGGGCATCGCCACCCAGGACGACATGCTCGCCGACCGGCTCGACCCCGACTTCGGGGCCGAGCGGGTGGCCAACTTCCTGCGCGCGCTGGCCACCGAGACCACGATGCTCGCCCGCGCCTGCGGCAAGTCGTCGGTCCACCAGCTCGGCACCGACGACCTGGTCGCCCTCACGGTGGAGGCCGCGGCCATGGCCCGCGTCCCCCTGGCCGGCACCTCGTGGATCCCCGGCGCCCCGGCGACCTGACCGCGCCGCCCGGCTATCGGCGCGGGCCGTAGGTGGAGGAGCAGTAGACGCCGTTCACGCCGTAGTACAGGGGGACGGGGGTGGCGCCGGTATGCGCGGCGGTGAAGCCGACCTGCACCGATGCGCCGGGCGCGATGACCTTGTTCCAGGCCAGGTTGCGGGCGGTGAAGAAGGAGTCGGTGCGGCTCCACACCGCCGAGTGGCCCGAAGTCAGGCGCGGAGCGGGCTCCTGCCACCTGATGGACAGCGTCCAGCCGGCGATCGGGGCCGTGCCGGTGTTCTTGAGCGTGATCCAGGCGTTCTGGCCCGTCCGCCACGCCACGAACTCGTAGGTCACGTCGCACGCGAGGCTCGGCGGCGTCCGGGTGGGGGTCGGGGTGGCCGTCGGCGAGGGGAGCCCGCCGCGGGCGAGGGCCACGAACGGGTCGGATGGCGCGCTCTGGTTGCCCGCCGCGTCCCTGGCGATCACGATGTAGGTGTAGGTCCTCCCGATGACCACGTCGTCATCTCCGAAGGCCGGATACGAGGACGTCCCGACCTGGACGTACCCGGTGTCCCCCTGCCGGTAGACGTCGTAGGCGACGACCCCGACGTCGTCGGTGGACGGCGTCCAGCAGAAGAGCACGTACAAGGTGTCGGAGGAGCAGGGCTCGTAAAGACCGGTCGGCTTCGACGGCGGCGTGGTGTCGGCGGCGGACACGGCGCCCGAGCCGGACGCCGGGCTCGCCGGGGCGGCGGCGTACGCCCCGGAGACGGCGGTCAGAGCGAGGGCGAGCGACGCGACGGCCGAAGCCGCCCACCTACCCCATGAACATGGTGCGCGGAGTCCCATCCGATCCCTCCAGCGATGCACGACGGCGACGACCTCTCCCTGCGAGCATCGAACGCCTGGCGCGCCCCGAGAAGGGACCCTCGCTCCCCGCGCCCGGATGCGCTGGTCGTGCATGAAGCTTTCATCCGGGACGCCGGTCACCGCGACGCGGCACGAGCCTGGGGGCTCAGCCGGTGGAGCGGGCGAGGGAGCCGGTCACCGGGTCGCCGCCGGGGCGGCCGGGGCGTGGCCGTCCGGGGATGAAGTAGGTGATCGCGGCGCCCAGGAGGGACACCCCGCAGGCGATCAGCAGGGCGACCTGGAGGCCGCGCAGGGAGGGCAGCGTGTACGGGCCTGCCGCCGCCAGGGTCATGTGGGCCAGCACGACGCTGGTCACCGCGCTGGAGGCCGAGGTGCCGATCGAGCGCATCAGCGCGTTCAGCCCGTTGGCGGCGGCGGTCTCCGACGCCGGCACCGAGCTCATGATCAGCGCCGGCATCGCGGCGTAGGCCAGGCCGACCCCGGCCGCGATCACCGACCCGCCGATCACGACCTCCCACGCCGAGCGCATCAGGCCCAGCGTGGCCGCGTACCCGGCGGCGATCACCAGTGTGCCGGCCATCAGGGCGACCTTCGGCCCCCACCGCCGCGACACCCGCGCGGACACCGGCGAGAGGAGCATCATCACCAGGCCGCCGGGCGCCAGGCAGAGCCCCGCCTCGACCAGCGACAGCCCGAGCCCGTACCCGGTGGCGGGCGGGCTCTGCAGCAGCGTGGGCAGCACCAGCGACATCGCGAACAGCGCGAAGCCGACGACCACCGAGGCCAGGTTGGTCAGCAGGACGGGGCGGCGCGCGGTGGTGCGCAGGTCGACCAGCGGCGCGCGCAGGCGCAGCTCCATCAGGCCCCAGGCGAGCAGGACGGCCACGGCGGCGGCGAACAGCCCGAGGGTCGGGGCGCTCGTCCACCCCCAGTCGCCGCCCTTGGTGATGGCCAGCAGCAGGCAGACCAGGCCCACCGTCAGGCCGATGGCGCCCGGGACGTCGAACGTGCCGGCGGCACGTAGCGGCGACTCCGGGACGATCAGCGCGACCAGCAGCAGGTTGACCGCCCCGGCCGCGGCGGCCATCCAGAACAGCGCGTGCCAGTCGGCGTGCTGGGCGATGAAGGCGGCGAGCGGCAGGCCGATGGCGCCGCCCACGCCGAGGGTGGCGCTCATCAGCGCCATCGCCGAGGGGAGCCGCTCGGGCGGCAGCTCGTCCCGCATGATGCTGATGCCGAGCGGGATCACCCCGATGGCGCACCCCTGGAGCACCCGCCCGGCGACCACCGGGATGAGCCCCTCCGACAGCGCGCAGACGACGGATCCGATGATCATCAGCAGCAGGCTGGCGAGCATGACGCGCCGCTTGCCGTACAGGTCGCCGAGCCTGCCGCTCACCGGGTTGCAGACCGCGGCGGCGAGCAGCGTGGCGGTGATGATCCAGGAGGCGTTGGCCGCGGAGGTGTGCACGAGGCGCGGCAGGTCGGGGATGAGCGGCACGACGATGGTCTGCATCAGCGACACGACGATGCCGCAGAACGCCAGCACCGCCACCACCACGCCCGGCGCCCGCACCCGGGAGCCGGGCTCCGCTCCGTCCTCCTTCTTTGGAGGGCCGCTCTCCGAAGCCGAAACGCTCATGAACCGTCCCCGATCATTGATCACTAAAAGTGTGCACAAGCACGATACATACCCGTTGATCACGATCTTTTCCCGCCTCGTCCCCCGCCCGCGCACCCCCGCGATCAGCGGAGGATGCGGCGCGAACCCGCCGTTTCCCCAGCGCCGCCGCACCCCCGCGTCCCCTGGGCGGCAGGCCGCCGGAGCTCGCGCGTGTGATAGACGTACGACACCTGGCGCACGCCGTGCCGGCACGTTCCGCTGAACGCCGGCCATTGGAGGAGCGCGGATGTCCACGGGAGCGCCGGGGGCCGCCCGCCCGCCGCAGGACCACCGACCACCGCACCAGACCGCCGGCACGCCGTGAGGCGTGCGGCGCGGATCACACCAAGGAGGAACATCGTGCTGTCATGGGGTATCGCCGCCACCGGCGGAATCGCGCGCACCGTCGGGAAGGTGATCGCCGCCGAACCCGGCATGCGCGTCGCCGCCGTCGGGTCGCGCGACCTCGGCCGGGCGTCCGCGCTCGCCGCCGAACTGGGCGCGCCGCGCGCGTACGGCTCGCACGCCGAGCTGGTGCTCGACCCGGACGTCGACGTCGTGTACGTGGCGACGCCGCACTCGCACCACCTGCCGGTGGCCGAACTGGCCATCGCCGCGGGCAAGGCCGTGCTGTGCGAGAAGCCGCTGGCGCTGAACGCCGCCGAGGCCGAGCGCATGGTCAAGCTCGCCCGCGACGCCGGGGTCTTCCTCATGGAGGCCATGTGGATGCGGTTCAACCCGCTGGTCCAGCGGCTGCACCGCATGATCGGCGAGGGCGCGCTGGGCACGCCGCGCTCGGTGGCCGCGTCGTTCGGGTTCCCACTGCCCTACGACCCGGCGCACCGGCTGTGGGATCCGGCGCTCGGCGGCGGGGCCCTGCTCGACCTCGGCATCTACCCGATGGGGCTGGCGCAGCTGCTGCTGGGCGAGCCCGACGCCATGGACGTCACCGGTTCGCTGTCGGCCGGCGGGGTCGACGCGGAGGCGGGGCTGCTGCTGTCGTGGAACGGCGGGGCGCGGGCGCTGCTGGACACCTCGCTGCTCAGCCCGCTGTCCAACGCGGCCACGGTGACCGGCACATTGATGCGCGCCGAGCTGGAGGCGCCGTTCTACGCCACCCGGCGCATGCTGCTGCACGGCCCGTCCCGCGAGCCCGAGGAGCACGTCATCGCGCAGTCCGACAACGGCTACGCGGGCGAGATCAGGGAGGTCCGCGACGCGCTCGCCGAGGGCCGCGCCGAAAGCGCGATCATGCCGCTGGACGACTCCCTCGCCATGGCCCGCCTGCTGGACCGGGCGCGCGAGCACGTCGCCCGGTCCGCCGCGCCGCCGTCCGACATGGCCGCCGAGGTTCGTTGATCAGCCGGGTGACGAGGCCGAGACTGATCATGTGAGGTCCTGTGTCCGCGCCGAGGTCCGTGTCGACGGTGTCGTCCAGGGGGTGGGGTTCCGCCCCTTCGTCCACCGGCTCGCCACCGATCTCGGCCTGCGCGGAATGGTCGGCAACGACGAGCGCGGCGTGTTCATCGAGGTGGAGGGCGCCTCGGGCGCCGTCGCCGCGTTCGTGCGCGCGGTGCGCGAGCGGCCGCCGCCGCTAGCGGTGGTCGACCGGGTCACCTCGCGCGAGATCCCGGTCACCGGCGAGCCGGGGTTCGGCATCGTCCCGAGCACCGGCGCCGGACGAGGCCGCGCCCTGATCTCGCCCGATGTCGCCACCTGCGATGACTGTCTGCGCGAGCTGGCGGACCCGGCCGACCGCCGGTTCGGCTACCCGTTCGTCAACTGCACCGCCTGCGGCCCGCGGTTCACGATCGTGCTGTCCTCGCCCTACGACCGCGCGGGCACCACGATGGCGTCCTTCCCGTTGTGCGAGGCGTGCGCCGCGGAGTACCACGACCCGGCGAGCCGGCGCTTCCACGCCCAGCCGGTGTGCTGCCCGGCGTGCGGCCCCCGCCTGCGGCTGGTGGACGCCGCGTCCCGCGAGATCCCGGGCGACCCCTTCGCCCGGGCCGCGACCCTGCTGCGGCGCGGGCTGGTGCTGGCCGTCAAGGGCATCGGCGGGTACCACCTGGCGGTGCGGGCCGGCGACGGGCGGGCGGTGGCCGGGCTGCGCGCCCGCAAGCGCCGCGAGGACCGGCCGTTCGCGCTCATGGCGGCCGACCTGGACGCGGCGCGGCGGCTGTGCGACGTCGGCCCGGAGGAGGAACGGCTGCTGACCGGCAGGCAGCGGCCCATCGTGCTGCTCGGCCGCCGCCCGGACGCGGCGATCGCCCCCGCCGTCGCCCCGGGCGCCCGCTCGCTCGGGGTGATGCTCCCCTACTCCCCGCTGCACCACCTGCTGCTGCGCCGCTTCCCCGAGCCGATCGTGCTGACCAGCGGCAACCTGTCCGACGAGCCGATCGCCTACACCGACGAGGCGGCGTTCGAGCGCCTGCGCGGCATCGCCGACGCCTTCCTGACCCACGACCGGCCCATCCACACGCGCACGGACGACTCGGTCGTGCGGGTGTTCCGCGGCCGGGAGCTGCCGCTCCGCCGGTCGCGCGGCCACGTCCCCTCCCCGCTGCCGCTCGCCCGGGGGCCGCGCCGGCCGGTGCTCGGGTGCGGCGCCGAACTGAAGCACACCTTCTGCCTGGCCGAGGGCAGCCGGGCCTTCGTGTCGCACCACATCGGCGACCTGGAGAACTACGAGACCCTGCGGTCGTTCGTCGAGGGCGTGCGCCATTTCGAGCGGCTGTTCGGCATCCGTCCCGCGGTGGTGGCGCACGACCTGCACCCGGAGTACCTGTCCACCAAGTACGCGCTGGACCGCGAGGACGCCGAGCGGATGGGCGTGCAGCACCATCACGCGCACATCGCCTCGTGCCTGGCCGACAACGGCGCGCAGGGGCCGGTGATCGGGGTGGCCTTCGACGGCCTGGGGTACGGCGCGGACGGCACGCTGTGGGGCGGGGAGTTCCTGGTCGCCGGCCTGGCCGGGTTCCGGCGGGCCGGCCATCTGGCGGCGGTGCCGCTGCCCGGGGGCGCCGCGGCGGTCCGGCAGCCCTGGCGGATGGCCGCGGCCTACCTCGGCGGCGGCGCGCCGCGGTCGCTCGGCGTCCGGGCGCGCAACGCGGCCCTGTGGGACGCCGTGGTGACCATGGCGGGGCACGGGGTGAACGCACCACTGACCTCGAGCGCGGGGCGGCTGTTCGACGCGGTGTCGGCGATCGTCACCGGCCGCGACGCGGTGACCTACGAGGGACAGGCCGCCGTCGAGCTGGAACAGCTCGCCGACCCCCGCGAACGCGGCGCCTACCCCTGCCGCCTGCTCACCGCCCCCGCACCGGAACCGTCCGGCGGCTTCGCGGCGGAGGGACGCGACCTGGTCGAGGCGGCGCTGGAGGACGTGCTGGCCGGGGTGGCGGCCCCGGTGGTCTCCGCGCGGTTCCACAACGGCGTCGCCCGGCTGATCCTCTCCGGCTGCCTGCGGGTGCGCGAGGACACCGGACTGACGGCGGTGGCGCTGTCCGGCGGCGTGTTCCAGAACATGCTGCTGCTGGAGCGGGCGTGCGCCCTGCTGGAGGACCACGGGTTCACGGTGCTGACGCACCGCCGGGTGCCGCCCAACGACGGGGGGATCAGCCTCGGCCAGGTCGCGGTGGCCGCCGCCCGGCAGCGGCGCTCCGGCGAGGCGTGACCCCCGGACGCCCCGTGAGCAGAAGCCGCGGGCCGCCGCGAGGAGCCGCAGGCGGACGCGGGGAGGCGCGGCCTGCCCACGGGAGCCTCGGTGAGCGGCCGGCGGGCGTGGCGGGTGGTCAGGAGGCCGGGGTGGAGCCGGACTTCCTGGCGGCGCGGGCCATCTCGACCTTGGCGCTGGCGGCGTACTTGTCGACGTACTCCTGGCCCGACAGCTCCATGAGCGCGTACATGATCTCGTCGGTGACGGCGCGCAGGACCAGGCGGTCCTCCTCCATGCCGTAGTAGCGGGAGAAGTCCAGCGGCTTGCCGTACCGCACGCCCGGGCGGATGCCGAGCTTGGGGAACGGCCGGCCGGTGGGCATCATCTCGAAGGTGTTGACCATCGCCCAGGGGATCACCGGCACGCGCGACTCCAGCGCCAGGCGGGCCACGCCGGTCTTGCCCTTGTAGAGGCGGCCGTCCGGCGAGCGGGTGCCCTCGGGGTAGATGCCGAGGATGTGGCCCTCGCGCAGGACGCGCAGCCCCGTGCGCAGCGCGGCCTCGCTGGCCTTGCCGCCGGAGCGGTCGATGGGCACCGTGCCGACGCCGGTGAAGAACGCCCGGCTCATCAGCCCCTTCACGCCGCGCCCGGTGAAGTACTCGGCCTTGCCGAGCGAGATGACCTTGCGGGGCAGCGGGAGGGCGCCGAAGAAGTGGTCGGCGAAGGACAGGTGGTTGCCCGCGAGGATGACCGGACCCTCTTTGGGGACGTGGTCGGTGCCCTCCGACCAGGGGCGGAACACCAGATGAAGGAACGGAGCCAGAATGGCCTTCACCACCCAGTAGAACACTCGGGCACTCCTTCTCCGGCTCACGCGGTCGCGACACGCCCGTCTCACAGGCGTGGCGTCATCTTCGCATGCCCACGACACACCACCTACACCTCGCCGTGCGCCGTCCGCGACACCCTGGCCCGCGGATCTCGCGGGCGGGCCCCGAACATGCGACGATCAGGCGAGCCGCACCAGGAGGGAACCATCATGCCGCTCATGCCCGGTTCCGAGCCGTACGAGCACGAGGGTGGCGAGGTCGGGGTGCTGCTCTGCCACGGCTTCACCGGGACGCCGCAGTCGCTTCGCCCATGGGCGAAGCACCTGGCGGCGGCCGGCCTGACCGTCTCGCTGCCCCGCCTTCCCGGGCACGGGACGACCTGGCAGGAGATGAACCGCACGCGGTGGGAAGACTGGTACGCCGAGCTGGAGCGGGCTTTCGAGAACCTCAGGGGCCGCTGCGCCGAGGTGTTCGTCATGGGGCTGTCCATGGGCGGGTGCATGGCGCTGCGGCTGGCGGAGGTCCACGGCCGGGCCGTGCGGGGCGTGGTGGTGGTCAACCCCTCCATCGTCAACGACGTGCCCCTGCTGAAGCTGGCCCCGGTGCTGAAGTTCGTGGTGTCCTCGGTCGCCGGGGTGGCCAACGACATCAAGCGCGAGGGCGTGACCGAGCTGGGTTACACCCGCACGCCGGTCAGGGCGGCGGCCACGCTGCCCAAGCTGTGGTCGCTGGTGCAGTCGGAGCTCGGCCGCGTCACCCAGCCGGTGCTGGTCTACCACAGCCCCGAGGACCACGTGGTGAAGCCGGCCAGTGTCGAGTTGTTGCGCAAAGTGCTCGGCGCGAACCTGACCGTGCGCGAATGCGCCGACAGTTACCACGTCGCCACACTGGACAACGATGCGCCTCTGATATTCGAGGGGAGCCTGGACTTCATCAGGGCCCACGCGTCGGTACCCTTGCAGAGAGACTGATCCGGCCCCCTGCCCCGGCCCGCGTCAGGCGGCGAGACGTGGCGGCGGCCCCGAGCGATGCGATCCAGGAGCCACCCACCGAGCAACGGTCAGCAGCACGAGCAATCCAGCGAGCGCGCCCATGAGCATTGGAACGAATCGAAGTGACCGGTGACGCCACAGAGCGATGAGGACGAGGTCTGGCGTCAGATCGTCGCCTCCTTCAACGAGACCGCCGAACCGACCTCGGGCGCGCAGCCGTGGCCGGATCGTGAGAACGTCCCCGTCGACGACGCCCCCCAGGCGGTGAAGGCCGAGGTCCCCGCGGAGGTTCGTGAGGACGAGCGGGACGACGCCGTCGCCGAGGACGACGGTGACCATTACGTTCCCCCGCCCCCTCCCCCGCTGCCGAAGATGGACTCCGGCACCAAGATCGCCTGGCTGGCGCTCTTCGGCGGCCCGGCCTATCTCCTGCTGGCCGCGCTCCTGTCGTGGCCGATGGAGGGGTGGATCATCTTCGCCGCCATCTCGGCGTTCATCGGCGGCTTCGTCGCGCTGATCGTCCGCATGGGCGACGGCTCACCGCCCGACTCCGGCTGGGACGACGGCGCGGTCATCTGAGCGGCCCCTGCCAGGTGGTGCCGCGCGGCGCCGGTCACCGCGCCGTGGGAGCACCGGTGGTGCGGGCCGGCGCGGCAGCGTCGCTCTTGGCCTCCGCGGGCTGGAAGCGCTCGATCACGTCGGTGTAGCGGTCGGCCGCGTCCACGACGTGCCCGACGGCCATGGTGAGGTCGCCGACGTGGGTGACCGCCTGCAGGCGCATCGTGCGCGGCCGGGCGGACTCCTCGCCGCGGACGACCCGCCAGCCGGACCCGCCGCGCAGCAGATAGGCCTCGCCCGGGTGCGCGGGGTCGAACCCCGACACCCAGAAGTGGCCCTTGCCGTCGCCGGTGACGCCGTAGAGCTCGGCGTAGCGGTCGGGCGCCTCGGCCCGCCGCCAGCGCTTGCCGTTCCACTCGAGGATCAGCGGGGAGATCTTGCCGCCGTCGTGGTAGACCCCGCCCACGGCGACGGCCTTCTTCGGCCCTTGCATGGAGACGTCGCGCAGGTAGCCGCCGGCGATCGAGGGCGTGGGGACGCTCTTCCACGCGCCGTCCGACAGCCGCATGACCAGCGGCTGTGACCCGCCGTCGCCGACCGCCCAGCCGTCGCCCTTGCGGGTCAGCGCGACCCCGTACAGCATGCCCTTGCTCTTGCCCTTGACGGTGGTCCAGCCCTTCGCCGTGGAGGTGGCGATCAGCGGCTGGCCGCCGCGTCCGCCCACGGCGACCATGCGGCCCGGGACGGCGTCCACCCCGCCGAGCCAGTCGCCCGTGCCGAGCTGCGGCACGCTCACGCGGTCGAACACCGAGCCGTCGCCGCGCACCACGTAGGGCAGGCCGTCGTGGCCCTCGCCGACCGCCCAGATCTCGCGCGGCGTGGCCGCGGCCACCGACCTCAGGTGACCGGCGCTGGAGGCGTCGTTGCGGATGCCCACCTCGGTCCAGGCGGCGCCGTCCCAGTGGGTGATGACGCCGCGGTTCTGCCAGGCCTCCCAGACGTCCTCCTGGCCGACGGCCCAGATGTCGGTCTTGGACAGCCCTGCCACGTCGGACAGCGAGCCGTCGCTCTGGAGCCGCGCGGTGGCCGACTCCTGGAACATGCCGACCGGCCCGCGCTCGGCGGCACGCGGGCGGGGCGGTTCGGCGTGCGCGTGGGCCGCGGGCATGGTGCGGACGAGCGCACCGGTCAGCACTCCGGTCAGCAGCACGCACAACGGCAACGCACGCCTCGGCAGGCGGCGGGACATGACCAAATCGTACGTCTCCCGCCATCCCGCGCGCGGAAGCTACCCGAGTGTTGACCAAACGGTCACCTGAACACAGTCCGCCCGTCGACGCGATCACACCGCCAGGCCCCGCCACACTCGCCCCCGAGCCACGGCGGCGCGGTCATTTCCGGCGTTCGCCATCGGGCCGGGGTGGCGCGCGGTCATCCCGCCAGGCGTTCGCCGCCGGGCGGGGCCACGAGGAGCTCGGCCAGGACGGGCAGGTGGTCGGTGGCCGCCCGCAGATCGGCGGCGGCGGCGTCCACTCCCCCGCACGAGCGCACGGCGACGCCGGGCGCGGCCAGCACGGCGTCCAGGCGCTTGCCCGGCCGCCGGGCGGTGAAGGTCAGCCCATCGCCCCGGGGCGCCAAGGGGTAGCAGTCGGCCAGCGTGCGGGTCAGGTAGTCCCAGGTGGGCCCCCCGGGCTGCTCGTTGACGTCGCCGGCGAGCACCAGCGGCGCGCCGAAGCGGCGGGAGACGTCCTGGGCCAGGCCCATGATCTCCACCGCGTGGCACAGCCGGGCGGCGGCGCGCAGGTCCAGGTGGACCGAGGCGACGGTGAGCGCCACGCCGTCGCGCTCGACCACCGCGATGGCGACCCCGCGCCGTTCGAGCCCGGCGAACGGCCGCAGCAGGTGGCTCTCGGCGTGGACGGCCCGCGTGCCGGGGCCGGCCATCACGGCCACGCCGCCCCAGCGCCGCCCGGTGACGATGCGCAGGCCGGCGGCGCGGGCCAGCCACGCCCGCCTGCGGCGCCATCGCAGCAGGCGGGGGGCCTCCTGGAGGCACAGGACGTCGGGCGCCATGGCCCTGACGACCCGCGCCAGAGCGGCGTTGTCGTCGTACATGGAGCGCACGTTGTAGGTGCCGACGCGGATCACCATGGAGCGCGGACGCCTCCGGAACGGGTCTGACGGCCCGGGCGGGCGGGGATGGCACCCGGCCGCGCGGAGGCGGCCGGGTGGCGTGGTCAGGGGTGGCGGGCGAGGTCGGCGGCGCCGACCAGGCCGGCGGAGGGCCCGAGCTCGGCGGGGCGGATGTCGGCGTGCGGGCGGTGCTCGCGCCCGGTGAGCGCGCGCCGGAACGCCGCGCGGGCATGGTCGATCCACAGGTCGGCGGCGCGGGAGACGCCGCCGCCCAGGATGAACCGGCCCGGGTCGAGGACGGCGGCGAGGTCGGCCATGCCCTGGCCGAGCCACTCGGCCATCGTCGAGAACGCCGTGAGCGCCGCGTCGTCGCCGTCCCTGGCGGCCTGGGTGATGTGCGTGCCCTCGATGCCGTCCACCGACCCGCCGGCCAGCTCGAGCAGCCGCCGGGCGCGCCCGGGCTCGGCCTCGGCGAGCAGCCGGGCCTCGTGCACCAGGGCGTTGCCGCTGGCGTACTGCTCCCAGCAGCCGAGGTTGCCGCAGCCGCACAGCCGCCCTTCGGGGACGACCTGCATGTGGCCCATCTCGGCGCCCATGCCCCACCGGCCGCGGTACAGGGCGCCGCCGAAGACCAGGCCGCCGCCGATGCCGGTGCCGACGGTCACGCACACCACGTGGCTCTCGCCGCGCCCGGCCCCGAAGCGGTACTCGCCCCAGGCCATCGCGTTGGCGTCGTTCTCCACCACGACGGGGAGGCTCACCCGCTCGGCGACGGCCTTCTGCAAGGGCTCCTCGCGCCAGGCGAGATTAGGGGCGAACCGGACGATCGACCTGGTCTCGTCGACGAACCCCGCCGCTCCCAGCCCCACGGCCTCGACGTCGTGGCGGCCGGCGAGCTCGAGGACGGCCTCGGCGATCGTCTCGGCCACCTTGTCGGGGTCGTCGGCGGGGGTGGGTCGCAGGAGGTTCTCCACGATGTGGCCGTCCTCGTCCACGACCCCGGCGGCGATCTTCGTGCCACCGACGTCAACGCCGATCGTCAGCGCCATTTCTCATCCCTTCACCTCAGCCCAGGTCGATGTGCTGAACCCGGGTGTCCGTGTCGCCGGCGCCCCTCGGCGAGGCCGGTCGCGACACGGCGTCCACCGCCTGGCGGAACGCGGCGAGAAGCTCCCCGCCCGCGGTGATCAGGTGGTCGGTGACGTCGCCGCCGGCCTCGCGGCGGGCGGCCTTGAGCCGGCAGACGGGGCAGGCACGGCAGATGTACTCATCGTCATCGTGCCCCGACACCGCCTCGGCCCACACATCACCGGACGCGCGGCCGGAGCCGCCGCCGAGGGCCTGCCCGAGGCCGTGGCCGAGCCCGGCCACCGAGCCCTTGACCAACCCCTTGCCGACCTCGCGGCCGACCCGCTGCTGCAGCGCGTCGAAGAGCTTGCGCGCCTCCTCGGCCACCGAGCCCAGCGGGTCGGCGGTCTGGCCGCGCGCGTCGCGGGAGTCGCGCGGCCGGTCGCCTTCGCGCCGCCGGAACCACTCGTCGCGCACGGCGTCGCGCCGCTCGTCCTCGCGCTCTCGCTCACGCTGCTGGAACCACTCGTCCCGCGGCACGGCGCGCGGGCCGGCGTCCTCGCCTCCGGCGGGACGCGGCCGGTCCTCTCCGCCGGGCGCGGCGGGACGCGGCCGGTCGTCTCCGCCGGGCGCGGCGGGACGCGCCTTCCGGGCGTCGCTGTCGTTCACTTCGATGCCGTCGGCCGGCGTGCCGGCGTCGCGGTCGTTCATCTCGGTCATCAGGCCCCTCCTGCCTCGAACCGTACCCGGAGGCGCCCGTCGAGGAGCACGGCGTCGCTCACGGATCTGCGGGCGAGTGCGGCGGGGAGGGCGAGGACCCTGCGGTATGAGCCCGCGGTGATGATCAGCTCGTCGCCCTTGCGGGCCAGGCCGACCTCCGACCGGTCGGCGAGGGGCAGCGCGAGGGTGAGCTCGTGGAGATCGTCTTTGGAGCGGACGGTCAGCGGCGGCTCGCCGGAGGGAGGCGCGAACGGGTCGGTGCCGGCGTACAGCCGTTCGGCCAGGCCCGCGAGCGCCTCGGCGCCGACCGGCTCGGCGGGCAGGTAGGGGACGGTGTGGACCGGCAGCGGCGCGAACGACTCTCCGACGGCCGCCAGATGGCGGGCCTGCGCCGCCACCCAGCCGCTGCGCCAGGCGTCGCCGCCGTCCTCGGGGAACACCCGGTTGGCCACGACGCCGTCGACGCGGTAGCCGTACAGGCTGAGGGAGGTGAAGGTGCGCCGCGCCTCGGCGACGACGACCGCCTCGGGGGTCAGCACCAGGCGGACCGAGGCGCCGCCGCCGCTCAGCAGCTCGCGCACCTCCATGAGCCCGGCGTGCAGCCGCTCGCCGGCGCTGACGACGGCGTCCTCGGGCAGGCTGAGCCGGGCGACGTGCCGGACGAGCGGGGCGAGGGCGCGCAGCAGCCGGCGGCCGGCGGGGAGCAGGCGGTGGACATGCCAGTCGAGGGCCTCGGGAAGGGCCAGCAGCCTCAGGGTCTCGGCGGTGGGGGCGCAGTCGACGACCACCACGTCCCACCGGCCGGTGCGCACCTGGTCGCACAGCTCGAGCAGGGCGATGACCTCCTCGGCGCCGGGCAGCACCGTGAGCTCCTCGGAGGTGACCCCGTCCAGGCCGAGCTCGGCGAGCAGGCCCCGCGCGTACTCGCGCAGCTCGCCCCAGTGGCGCTCCAGCGCCCGCTGGGTGTCGACCTGCTGCAGGTACAGGCCGGGCTCGACCTCCGACGGCTCGCCGGAGCCGGGCACGCCGAGGGCGTCGGCCAGGGAGTGGGCGGTGTCGGTGGAGACCACGAGCGTCTTGAGCCCCCGGCGGGCGGCGAGCGTGGCGGTGGCCGCGGCGACGGTGGTCTTGCCCACTCCTCCCTTGCCGGTGAAGAGCAGGATGCGCGGCGCCTCGGCGCTCATCGGCCCTCGACGCGCTTCTTCAGACCCTTCAGAGCGGTGTCGACGATGACCTTCTCGGCCTTGCGCTTGACCATGCCGATCATCGGCACCTTGAGGTCCACGGCCAGCTCGTAGGTCACCTCGGTGGCCTCGCCCGCGCCGACGAGGCGGTAGCTGCCGGTCAGCCCGGACAGCATCTTGCCGGACTCGACCATCTCCCAGTCGACGGCCTGGTCGCCGTGCCAGCGGTAGCCGAGGGTGTACTCGTCGGTGATCACCCCCGCGTCGAGGGCGAACCGGACGGTGTCGGGGCGGCCGTCCTCGCCCACGGACAGGACCTCGGCGGACCTCACCTGACCGGCCCACTCGGGGTAGGCGGCGAAGTCGGCGATGACGGCCGTGATCGCCGCCGGGGCGGCGCCGATCGTGATGCTGGACGTGGTGCGATCAGCCATGGGCTTACCGTACTCGTTCGCCGTTCCCCAGCGAACGCCCGAGGGTGTGATCTTCGCGGCGGCCGGGAACGCTCCTGCCCGGCGGCGCCCGGAAGCGGGACGGCACCCCTTTCGAGGGGACCGTCGCGCCGGTCACAGGTCGAGGGCGAAGGGGTGCCCCCGGCCGCGGAAGTGGCCGACGTTCACGCACTCGGTGCGGCCGATGCGGGTGCGCGCGGCCAGCGGCTGGTGCACGTGCCCGAACAAGGCGTACCGGGGCTGGGTCGCCCTGATCGCCTCCAGCGTGGCCTCGCTCCCCCGCTCGAAGCGCCGCGCCACCACGTCGTACAGCAGGTCGGGCACCGCGGGCGGGATGTGGCAGCACAGCACGTCGACCGCGCCGACCGCCTCGACCTTGCGGGCGAACTCCTCGTCGTCGACCTCGTTCGGGGTGCGGTAGCGCGTGCGCAGGCCTCCGCCGACGAACCCGAAGGTGAGCCCGCCGATCTCGGCGGTCTGGCCGTCGAGCACATGGTGGCCTTCCCTGAGGTGCTCGCCCCACAGACGGGGCACGTCGACGTTGCCGTAGGTGAGGTAGGCGGGCGTCGGCATGGCGGCGAAGATGCGGGCGTACTGGGCGCGGACCGCCCGCTCGATGTGCTCGCGCGGCTCGCCTCCGAGCGCCTCCCACAGGCGGGCCGACATGCCGCGCGCCTCGTCGAAGCGGCCGGCCGTGCGCAGCGCGATGAACTCGGTGGCGCGCTCGTGGCCGAACAGCTCGGCGAAGATCCCCTGCGAGTGGTCGGCGTAGTCGACGAACAGCAGCAGGTCGCCGAGGCAGACCAGCGCGTCGGCGCCATCGGCGGCGCGGGCGAGGGCGTCGATGCGCCCGTGGACGTCGCTGACGACATGGACCCGCATGACGCACATAGTAAACGGGGCGCCCCCGGGCCGGCCGCCGCGTAGGGGGCCGCCGCGTGGGAGGCGGGCGCGGGCGACACGCCGGACGCGCCGTGCGGGCACCGGGTCCGGGGCCGCGGCCCTGATAGCGTGGTCGGGCCCTTCGGAACGCCGTCTACCGCACCGTCGGCCCGACGCGATAGCGTCCAGGGCGACCACCGGGAAACACCGCCTCCCGGCATGCGTTCGAAGGAGTGACCGTGCGCGAGTACAGCGTTCCCGTGCTGGTGGACGTCCCGCTGTCGGACAACTGCGCCGACATCGTCTTCGAGCGGGGCGAGCAGGAGCCGGGCACGGTGGTGATCAACCGTAAGTCCGGCGAGTCCTGGACGCCCGTCACCGCCGCCGAGCTGCGCGACCAGGTCGCGGGAGTGGCCAGGGGGCTCATCGACGCCGGCGTCGAGCCGGGCGACCGGGTGGCGCTGATGTCGCGCACCCGCTACGAGTGGACGGTCGTCGACTACGCCATCTGGGCCGCGGGCGGGGTCAGCGTGCCCATCTACGAGACCTCCTCCCCCGAGCAGGTGCGCTGGATCCTCACCGACAGCGGCGCCAAGGCCGTCATCGTCGAGTCCGAGGCCCACGAGCGCACGGTCCGCGAGGCGCTTTCCGGCATCGCCGGGGAGCCGTCGGTGTGGTGCCTGGACAACGGCGCGCTCGCCGAGCTGACCGCGGGCGGCGCGGACGTCTCCGAGGAGACGCTCAAGGAGCGCCGGCTGGCGCGGGGCGGCCTCGACCTCGCCACCCTCATCTACACCTCCGGCACGACCGGGCAGCCGAAGGGCTGCCGCCTCACCCACGACAACCTGCTGTTCACCGCGCGCAACGTGGCCAGGGGCCCGCTGGAGGCGCTGTTCGAGCTCGACGGCCGGGCCGCGCTGCTGTTCCTGCCGCTGGCCCACAGTCTGGCCCGCATCATCGAGATCGTCCTGATCGAGACGGCCACCGTCCTCGCCCACACCCCCAACATGAAGAACGTCGCGCCCGACCTGCAGGAGTTCAAGCCCACCTTCCTGCTGGGCGTGCCGCGGGTGTTCGAGAAGGTCTACAACGCCGCCGAGCAGAAGGCCTCCTCCAGCGGCGCGCTCACCGGCAAGATCTTCCACCGCGCGGTGCAGGTCGCGGTGGCGTGGAGCCGCGCCGAGAGCGCCGGCGGGGCGGGCGCGGGCCTGCGGCTGCAGCGGGCGGTGTTCGACCGGCTCGTGTACGCCAAGCTGCGCGCGGCCACCGGCGGCCGGCTCAGCGCCGCGGTGTGCGGCGGCTCGGCCCTGGGCGAGCGGCTCAGCCACTTCTTCAGGGGCGCCGGCATCGAGATCTTCGAGGGCTACGGGCTCACCGAGACCTCGGCCCCCTCGGCGGTCAACATCCCCGGGGCCAACAAGATCGGCACGGTCGGCAAGCCGTTCCCCGGCGTGACGATCGCCGTGGCCGACGACGGCGAGGTGCTGGTCAAGGGCCGCCACGTCTTCGACGGCTACTGGAACAACCCAGAGGCGACCGCCGAGGCCATCGACGAGGACGGCTGGTTCCACACCGGCGACGTCGGCTCGCTGGACGCCGACGGCTACCTGCGCATCACCGGAAGGAAGAAGGAGATCATCGTCACCGCCGGCGGCAAGAACGTCGCCCCGGCCCCCATGGAAGACCGCATCCGCGCCCATCCGCTGGTCAGCCAGGCCATGGTGATCGGCGACGACCGGCCGTTCGTGGCGGCGCTGGTGACGCTGGACCCCGAGGCCCTCGGGCCGTGGAAGCAGGCCAACGGCAAGGCGGGCGTCTCCGACGCCGACCTGTGCGCCGACCCTGACGTCCTGGCCGCCGTGCAGAAGGCCGTGGACGAGGCGAACATCCTGGTCTCCAAGCCCGAGCAGGTGAAGAAGTTCGCCATCCTCCCCACCGACCTCACCGAGGAGAGCGGTCATCTGACCCCGTCGCTCAAGGTCAAGCGCAACGTGGTCGCGCGCGACTTCGCCAAGGACATCGAGGCCATCTACGGCTGAGCCCGGCACTCGTCGCCGCGTCCGGACCGCTTTGCCCTACCGGCGGTTGTTCTCGCTGATGAGGACCGCTCTATACGATGGTTTGGCCGGGCACTGGACGCGAACTTAAGGGTGGACATGGTTGAGAGCGTCAGCACCGCCAAGCGCGCAAGGACCACCCGCGCGACGGCGGGCGGCCCAGAAGTGGACCTGCGGCAGCTGCTGGCGGGCCTGACCGCCGTCCGCGACGGCGACTTCGGGACGCGGCTGCCCGAGGAGGGCGACGGCCTCTACAAAGAGATCGCCACCGTCTTCAACGGCATGGTCGACCAGCTCTCGCTGTTCACCAGCGAGGTCACCCGCGTCGCCCGCGAGGTCGGCACCGAGGGCCAGCTCGGCGGCCAGGCGGCCGTGCCGGGCGTGTACGGCACCTGGAAAGACCTGACCGACTCGGTGAACGCCATGGCGGGCAACCTCACCGACCAGGTGCGCAGCATCGCCCAGGTCACCACCGCGGTCGCCAAGGGCGACCTCTCGCAGAAGATCACCGTCTCGGCGCGCGGCGAGATCCTCGAGCTGAAGAACACCATCAACACGATGGTCGACCAGCTGTCCTCCTTCGCCGACGAGGTCACCCGCGTGGCCCGCGAGGTCGGCACCGACGGCCGTCTCGGCGGCCAGGCGCAGGTCACCGAGGTCGCCGGCACCTGGCGCGACCTGACCGACTCGGTGAACTCCATGGCCGGCAACCTCACCGACCAGGTGCGCAACATCTCGCAGGTGGCGACGGCGGTGGCGCGCGGCGACCTGTCGCAGAAGATCACCGTCTCGGCGCGCGGCGAGATCCTCGAACTGAAGAACACGCTGAACACCATGGTCGACCAGCTGTCCTCCTTCGCCGACGAGGTCACCCGCGTGGCCCGCGAGGTCGGCACCGAGGGGCGCCTGGGCGGCCAGGCGGACGTCAAGGGCGTCTCGGGCACCTGGAAGGCGCTCACCGAGTCGGTGAACGTCATGGCCGACAACCTCACCGCCCAGGTGCGCAGCATCGCCGAGGTCACCACGGCGGTCGCCAAGGGCGACCTGTCGCAGAAGATCCGCGTCGACGCGCGCGGCGAGATCCTGGAGCTCAAGGAGACCATCAACACGATGGTCGACCAGCTCTCGGCGTTCGCCGACGAGGTGACCCGCGTGGCCCGCGAGGTCGGCACCGAGGGCAACCTGGGCGGCCAGGCGACCGTGCGCGGCGTGTCGGGCACCTGGAAGGACCTCACCGACAACGTCAACGTGATGGGGTCCAACCTCACCAGCCAGGTGCGCTCGATCGCGCAGGTCGCGACGGCGGTGGCCAGGGGCGACCTGTCGCAGAAGATCACCGTCGAGGCCAAGGGCGAGGTGGCCGCGCTCGCCCAGACGATCAACACGATGGTCGAGACGCTGAGCGCGTTCGCCGACGAGGTCACCCGCGTGGCCCGCGAGGTCGGCACCGAAGGCGAGCTCGGCGGCCAGGCGCGGGTGCCGAACGTCGCCGGCACCTGGAAGGACCTCACCGACAACGTCAACTCCATGGCCAACAACCTGACCAGCCAGGTGCGCAACATCGCCCAGGTCACCACGGCCGTGGCCCAGGGCGACCTGACCAAGAAGATCGACGTCGACGCCCGCGGCGAGATCCTCGAGCTCAAGACCACCATCAACACAATGGTCGACCAGCTGTCCTCCTTCGCCGCCGAGGTCACCCGCGTGGCCCGCGAGGTGGGCAGCGAGGGCCGCCTGGGCGGCCAGGCCGAGGTGGAGGGCGTCTCGGGCACCTGGAAGCGCCTGACCGAGAACGTCAACGAGCTGGCCGGCAACCTCACCCGTCAGGTGCGAGCCATCGCCGAGGTGACCAGCGCGGTGACCTCGGGCGACCTCACCCGCTCGATCACCGTCGACGCCTCCGGCGAGGTCGCCGAGCTCAAGGACAACATCAACTCCATGGTGAAGTCCCTGCGCGAGACCACCAGGGCCAACCAGGAGCAAGACTGGCTGAAGACCAACCTCGCCCGCATCTCCGGCCTGATGCAGGGCCACCGCGACCTGTCGGTGGTCGCCGAGCTGGTCATGAACGAGCTGGCGCCGCTGGTCAGCGCGCAGCACGGCACGTTCCTGCTGGCCGAGGAGACCCCCCGCGGCACCGAGCTGCGGCTGGTCGGCGGCTACGGCCACCGGGAGGACTCCCGCCGCTACGCCCTGGGCGACTCCCTGGTCGGGCAGGCGGCGCTGGCCAAGCGCACCATCCTCGTCGAGGACGTCCCGCACGGCTACCTCAAGATCGCCTCAAGCCTGGGCGAGGCGGGGCCGGTGAACCTCATGGTGCTGCCCATCGTCTTCGAGGACCAGGTGCTCGGCGTCATCGAGCTGGCCAGCCTCAACCGCTTCACCCAGATCCACCGCGACTTCCTCGAACTGCTCGTCGAGACCATCGGCGTCAACGTCAACACGATCGTGGCCAACGCCCGCACCGACGCCCTGCTCACCGAGTCGCAGCGGCTGGCCACCGAACTGCAGGTCGGCCAGGAGGAGCTCCAGCGCTCCAACGCCGAGCTGGAGGAGAAGGCCGAGCTGCTCGCCCGGCAGAACCGCGACATCGAGACCAAGAACATCGAGATCGAGCAGGCCAGCCAGGAGCTGGAGGACCGCGCCCAGCAGCTCGCGCTCGCCTCCAAGTACAAGAGCGAGTTCCTGGCCAACATGAGCCACGAACTGCGCACCCCGCTCAACTCGCTGCTCATCCTGGCCCAGCTGCTGGCCCAGAACCCCGCGCGCAACCTCACCGCCAAGCAGGTCGAGTACGCCAACGTCATCCACTCGGCCGGCACCGACCTGCTCCAGCTCATCAACGACATCCTCGACCTGTCCAAGATCGAGGCCGGCAAGATGGACCTCACGCTGGAGCCGTTCCACATCCGCCAGCTGCTGGACTACGTCGAGGCCACCTTCCGGCCGCTGACCACCGAGAAGGGGCTGCGGTTCGACGTGCAGGTCGCCCCGGACGTGCCCACCCAGCTGCTGATGGACGAGCAGCGCCTGCGCCAGGTGCTGCGCAACCTGCTGTCCAACGCGGTGAAGTTCACCGAGCGGGGCACCGTCGCGCTGCGCGTCGAGCGCACCACGATGGACCTGCCGAGCGGCTCCGGCCAGGAGGTCCTGGCCTTCCACGTGTCCGACACCGGCATCGGCATCGCCGAGGAGAACCTCTCCCAGATCTTCGACGCCTTCCAGCAGGCCGACGGCACCACCAGCCGCAAGTACGGCGGCACCGGCCTCGGCCTGTCCATCAGCCGCGAGATCGCCACGCTGTTCCACGGCGAGATCCGCGCGGACAGCACGCTCGGCGAGGGCAGCACGTTCAGCCTCTACCTGCCGATGAACGGCTTCTCCGACGAGGAGCCGACGGTCCCCGGCACGGGCCGCCCGGCCCCCCGGCAGGCCGAGCCGGTGGAGCCGGCGGAGCCCGTCGAGTTGCCTGCCCCCTCGCCCCCGCAGGGCGAAGACCTCGACGGCCGTCGCCTGCTGGTCGTCGAGGCGCGGCCGAACGGGCTGCTGTCGCTGCTGGCGCAGAGCGTCGTGGCCGACCTGTCGCAGACCCACGGCCCGGTGCGGGTCACCACGGCGAGCAACCCCGACACCGCCATGGCCGCGCTCACGCGCGACGGCTACCACTGCATCGTGCTCGACCTCGGCATGCCGCAGGACGCCGCGGCGGAGTTCCTGCGCCGGCTGGACGACGACCCGGCGCTGCGGTCGCTGCCGGTGCTCGCCCACCACACCCGCAAGCTCACCCGGCCGCAGGAGAACCTCCTGCAGGGCCGCTCGCGCACCCAGCCGCTGGAGCGCCTGCCCAGCCTGGACGAGCTGCGCGAGCGCATCACGCTGCACCTGTCGGCCGAGGGCCCTGGGGACGTGCTGCCGCTGGTGCAGGCCAGCCCCGAGGAGACGCCCCAGGACGTCGAGAAGGTCGACAGCGGCCTGCTCGGCCGCAAGGTGCTGGTGATCGACGACGACGTGCGCAACGTCTTCGCGCTCACCAACATCCTGGAGTTGCACGGCATGCAGGTGCTCTACGCCGAGAACGGCCGCAAGGGCATCGACGTGCTGATGCGCAACGACGACGTCGACCTGGTGCTGATGGACATCATGATGCCCGAGATGGACGGCTACGCCGCCACGGCCGCGATCCGCGAGATGCCGCGCTTCGCCAACCTGCCGATCATCGCGGTCACCGCCAAGGCCATGCACGGCGACCGCGAGAAGACCCTCTCGTCGGGCGCCAGCGACTACGTCACCAAGCCGGTGGACTCCGAGGAGCTCATCGACCGCATGCAGCGCTGGCTCGAACTCTGACCCCGCCCCTCAGACGAAGACCTCAACCCGGCAGCGGGCCCCATCCCCGCGACATCGCGTTCAGGCGCCGCTGGTGAGGTGGTTGGCGGCCCAGGAGGCGATGCCGGCGCGGGAGCGGACGCCGAGTTTGTTCATGATCCGGTCGACGTGCCCCTCGGCGGTCCGCTGGGAGATGACCAGCCGCGCCGCGATCTCCCTGTTCGAGCGGCCCTCGGCGACGAGCGTGGCGACCTGCCGCTCGCGGGGCGTCAGCCGCAGCAGCGAGTCGCCCGGGGCGGAGGGGGCCGGGACGCCGGAGAGGGCGCCGGCCGGGACGCCGGGGCGGGCCGCGCCGCCGGACGGACGGCGCGTCTCGCCGAGGGCGTAGGCC
This sequence comes from Sphaerisporangium sp. NPDC005288, assembly GCF_040607475.1. NCBI lineage: Bacteria > Bacillati > Actinomycetota > Actinomycetes > Streptosporangiales > Streptosporangiaceae > Sphaerisporangium > Sphaerisporangium sp. NPDC005288. The sequence goes on from NZ_JBEXGT010000025.1 coordinate 100,446, forward strand.
ACGGCGGCGTCGAAGGGGATCTCCGCGGCCCGCCGGCGCGCGGCCTCCACGGTGTCCTTGCCCAGCGTCCGCTCGGCCCGCTCCCGGCAGTGGACGCTCCACCCGCGCAGGGTGCCCCAGCCGAACAGCGGCGCGCCGATCGGCTCCCACATCCGCTCGCTCATGGCGAGCATGAGCGAGGCGGCCTCGGCGTCGCCGTTCGCCATGGCGATCCAGGCCAGGAACTCCACGCAGAACGGGATGCCGAGCCGGTCGGTGATGCGCCGCTTGACGCGCAGCGACTCCCGCGCGTACCTCTCGGCCGACCGCAGGTCGCCGCGGCTCCACCAGGTGACGGCGAGGTTCCACAGGGCCCATGACCGCGTCCAGCACTCTCCGTGGGCCTCGCACAGCGCCACGCAGTCCTTGCACAGCGCCATGGCGCGCTCCACGTCCCCGAGCAGGCCGACGACCATGCCGAGCTGGCAGGACACGACGGTGGTCACGGAGGTGAGCTCCCCTGTGGCCCGGTGGTGGTCCAGCGCCCGCTCCAGGTACACCGCCGCCTCCTCCAGCCGGTCCTGGATCCACATCGCCGTGCCGATCCACTGGGTGGCGTGGGCGAGCGCGGTGTCGTCCCCGAGGCGCCGCGCGAGGTCGGCGCACTCGGTGAGCGCCCCGAGCGCGCGCTGGACGTCGCCCTGCCCGGTGGCCACCCAGCCGTCAACCCACAGCGCCTTGGCGCGCTCGCCGCTGGGCGCGGTGTCCAGGGCCAGCGCCCGGTCCAGCCAGTGGCGGCCGTCCCTGACGGCGGAGCCGATCCAGTACCACCAGAGGGCGCCGGCCATCCGCAGCCCGGTGCGGGCCTCGCCGGGTTCGGTGAGGCAGAACTCCAGCGCGGCCCACACGTCGGGCTCGTCGGCCCGTGTGCGGTCCAGCCAGGCGGGCTGGCGCGGCCCGAACCAGTCGGCCTCGGCCCGCTCGGCCAGGCGCAGGTAGTGGTCGCGGTGCCGGCGGCGCACGGCGGTCTCCTCGCCGCTCTCGGCCAGCCGTTCCTTCCCGTAGTCGCGGATCGTCTCCAGCATGGAGTACCGGACGTGGGCGCCATGGCCGGTGCGGCAGACCACGGACTTGCCGACCAGGCTCGCGATGCCCGACAGCACCTGCTCACGCGTGAGGCCCGCGCCGGCGCACACATCCTGGACGGCTTCCTGGCCGGCCTGGCCGGCGAACACCGAGAGCCTCGCCCACAGGGTCTGCTCCAGGCCGGTGCACAGGTCGAAGCTCCACCCGATCGCCGCGCGCAGCGTCTGGTGGCGCGGCTGGTCGTCGCGGTACCCGGTGGCCAGCAGGCGGTAGCGGTCCTCCAGCCGGGTCAGCATCTGGTCCACCGACAGCACCGGCAGCCGCACCGCCGCCAGCTCGATGGCCAGCGGCAGCCCGTCCAGCCGGCGGCACAGCGTGGCCACGGCGTTCTCGTTGCCCTTGTCCACGACGAACCCCGACACCGCGGCCGACGCGCGGTCCTCGAACAGCGCCAGGGCCTCGTATCCGGTGCCGGCGTCCTCGGCCCCGGCGGCCGGCTCCTGCGTGCCGGGCAGGGTGAGCGGCAGGACGCGCCAGACGTGCTCCCCGGGCAGCCCGATCGGTTCGCGGCTGGTGGCCAGCACCCGCAGCCCGGGCGCCGCCCGCAGCAGCGCGGCCACCAGGTCGGCACAGGCCTCGCGCACGTGTTCGCAGTTGTCCAGGACCAGCAGCAGGCGGCGGCCGGCCAGGTGGTCGGCCAGGGCCCGCACCGGGTCGCGGGTGGAGACGGTGTCGGGCGCCTCGACCGCCGCGGCCACCGCGCTCGCGACCAGCGAGGCGGTGTGCACCTTGGCCAGTTCGGCGAGGCGGACACCGTCGGGGAAGGTCCGCTGGAGCCGGCGGGCGACGTGGAGCGCCAGCCGGGTCTTGCCGACCCCGCCGACGCCCGTGAGCGTGACCAGCCGCCACCGGCACAGGCATTTCCCGATGTCCGCGGTCGCCTGCCGGCGGCCGACGAAGCTGGTGATCTCGCGGGGCAGGGTCCCCGCCTTCCGCTTTACCGCATGCACTGGCACCACGCCCGCCGGGCCCGAGGGGCTCCTGAGATGGTTCATGGCCATCCGTCGCGCGCATGACGTCATCACGCGCCCACTGTCCGTATTATCCCATATGTCAGGTTCGCGCGGTCGGGGAGCCCGAGCCGTCCAGCAGCTCTGCGAAGCGCTCGGCGACCAGATCCCAGCGCCACTCGCGCTCGATCCACTCCCGGCCCCGCTCCCCCATGCGCCGGGCGCGCTCCGGGTCGCGCAGCAGCCCCGTCAGGGCCGCCGCCACCTCGGCCGGGTCGCGGCCGTCGACCACCAGCCCGGTCTCCCCGGGCAGGACCGCGTCGGGCGCGCCCCCTGAGGCCCCGGCGACGATCGGCAGCCCGGTCGCGGAAGCCTCCAGGTACACGATGCCCAGACCCTCCACGTCCATGCCGCCAAGGCGCGTGCGGCACGGCATCGCGAACACGTCCCCGGCGTCGTAGTAGGCCGGCAGGCTGCTCCAGGGCACCGACCCGGTGACCACCACCGACCCCGCCAGCCCCCGCTCGCCGATCGCCCGCTCGATCGCCGGACGGGACGGCCCCCCGCCCACCAGCAGCAGGACGGCGTCCGGCACCTCGCGCAGCACCGACGGCCAGCAGCGGACCAGCGTGTCCTGCCCCTTGCGCGGCACCAGGCGCGACACGCACACCACCACGGGCCGCTCGCCGATGCCCAGCGACGCCCGCACCCCCGCGCCGCCGGACCCGGGACGGAACACACCGGTGTCCACGCCGGGCGTCAGCCGCACGAGCCGGCCGGAGGGCACCACGCGCACCAGCCGCTCGCGGGTGTACTCGCCCAGGTAGGTGACCACGTCCGCGCGGGCGCCGATGCGCGCGAGCAGGCCGCGCGCCACCGGGACGCCCGCCCAGGCGGCCTCGTGCCCATGGGTCAGCATGACCACCCGCCGTGCCCCCGCCGCGCGAAGGGCGGGCGCGAGCAGACCGAGCGGGGCCGCCGCGCCGAACACGACGGTGTCGCACCCCTCCGACCGCACCAGAGCGGCCGCCCGCCGCGCCACCTCCGGGACCGGCAGCATCAGTGACCCTCCATGCCGCACCACGCGGTACGGCTGCCGCGCGTCGAACTCCTCCCACCCGCGCCAGCGCGAGGCGTACACCACCACCGACCCCGGCGGCCGCCGGAGGGCGAGCGCGTGCACGAACGCCTGGATGCCGCCGGGCCGCGGCGGGAAGTCGTTGGTGACGAACAGCGTCCTGGCGTGCCCGGGGCCGTGCCCGTCGGGGATCACGGCTCGGGCAGGCCGTTCAGGCGGGCCCAGGAGCGCGCTAGAGCCAGACGCTGCGGAGCGGTGGGGTGGGAGGCGTACATCAGGTAGTCGAAGCCGCTCGGCGTCAGATCGGAGATGTTGGTCAGCGCCAGCCGCTTCTGCATCGCGGCGAACGTGGCGGCGTCGCGGGTCAGATCCAGCGCGTGGACGTCGGCCCTGGCCTCGATCCGCCGGCTGACGAGGTTCTCGGCCGGCCCCGACAGCACGGTCGCCAGGCTCATCAGCCCCAGAAGCACGCCGACCGACCTCGGGTCGGCCACCGAGGCGACGCCCGTGCGGCGCCTGAGCGCGGGCAGGGACACCACCAGGTACAGCAGGCAGGCGCCCGCGGCGGCGCCGAGCGCGCCGACCATCGTCCCGTACAGGACGTCCCCGCGCTTGGCGTGCCCCAGCTCGTGCGCGACGACCAGCCTCACCTCACCGGCCGGGGCGCGCAGCAGCGTGTCGTAGACGACGATGCGGCGGGTGGCGCCGAAGCCGGAGACGTAGGCGTTGAGCGCCGTGGTCCGGCGGGAGGCGTCGGCGACCAGCACGTCCTGGACGGGGACGCCGTCGCGGCGGGCCATGGCGACCAGATCGTCGCGCAGCCGCCCGGCGGGCAGCGGCGTGAAGTCGTTGAACAACGGCTCGACGACCAGGGGGTAGACGAACGACGCCGCGACGGTGAGCAGGAACGCCCCGGCCGCGGCGGGCGCCCACCAGCGGCGGGGGGCGCGGCGGGCCAGCCAGACCACCGCGAGCACCATGATCGCGATGATCACGGTCTGGACGGCGAAGCTCTTGAGCCGGTCGGCCGACCACGCGGGCCACTGCTGGGTGGACAGGCCGTACGCGCGCAGCCGCGTCTCGTACCACATGCCGAGCGGCCACTTGATCGCCAGGCTCACCGCCGAGAGCGCGACGACGCCGAGCAGGGCGCGCGCCCACCACGGGCCCGGGAGCCGTCCCACCAGCCAGGCGCCCACGGGCGTCAGGACCAGCACGCCCGCGACGGCGAGCGTCACGGCCAGCGACAGGTACACCGGCACGTTCACGGCCGCGTCGAAAGCGTCGGCGCGCGCGATCTGCGCCGCGGTGAAGTCGCGCGCGGGATCGGGCGCCACGGCGGGCGCGGAGCCCGGCAGCGGGCGCCACGGCGTGCTCACCGCCACCACGGCGGCCAGCGCCACCCCCAGGCCCACCAGCGCGCCCCCCGCCGCCCGCACCCCGCTCACCGCTCGCTCCGAGCCGGCGCCTGGACCATCGGATGGGCCCGTGCGGGTGTGCGCGTCCGCGCCGGCGTCGCCCGCCGGGCCGGCCACGCGGCCGGTCTCGTCACTTCGCTCCATGCTCTCCCCTGCGCCGCGCCGCCACCGTGGTCATGCGAGCTGGTCTCGGACGTACTCGCGCCAGGCGGCGGTGAACCGCTCCAGGCTCATGCGGAGCGTGCGGGACAGCGCCGCCCGCACGTCCCCGTGCCTGGACTCACGGTAGAGGCTCACCAGAGCGCGTTCGCCGAAGCGCCCCGCGACATACCGGCAGGCGAGCCAGGCCTCCTCGTACGCCTGGGCCTGCCGCGCGGAGCCGGCGGCGAACGCCTCCGGCCCGGGCAGCCGTTCGGGCGTCCGTCCGGCGCGCACCTCGTCGGCCAGTTCGGCCGCGGCCCGGCGCGCCGGGATGCCGGCGTCGAGATAGCCGACGTAGTCCGCGAACCCCTCGACCAGCCATTTGGGCGTGCTCCCGTCGAGCGCCGCCCCGGTGGCGATGTGCGTGATCTCGTGGGCGAGGACGACGTCGCGGCCGGCGGCGGTCAGGCGGGCGAACGACCGCGGCTCCACGATCACCCGGTCGGCGCCCGCCACCGCGGCCAGGCCGCTCACCTGCGCTGGGGCGGCCAGCACGGCCGCCTGCTCGGTCGTGGCGGGAACGGCGATCAGCGGACGCACCGGGCCCACGACGCGGGCGACCAGCCGGCTCGCCCGGTCGGCCCGGCGCGCCAGGTCGGCGAACGCGGCTCCGGAGGCCACGGCGGCGGCCCCGCCTCCGGGGACGGGCCCGGTCGCGGAGGTTCTCGCAGCCTGCGGGACCGTGGTTCCAGAAGCCGTGAGGGCTCCAGGGGCGGTGAGGGCACCGGGGGCCGCGACCACGAGGGAGAGGTCGCCGCGAAAGGTCCGCGCGCCGGACCATATCTCCGGATGCTCGCCGATCAGCGTCCGCGCCCGCCGTCCGAGATCGTCCTCGACGGCGGAGGGCCCCGTCAGCACGGTCAGCAACCCCGCCAGGACGGCCCAGAGCCACACGACGCGCATGCGGGAAATCTACCTGCTCGTCCTTCCCGGCCACATCGGCGTCCCAGGGGCGGACTCACCTCAGCGTCCCGGCAGCGGACCCGTATCGACTTAAGAACGGTGGACCCGTATCGACGTCCCGGCGGCGGACGCGTCTCGGCTTCCCGGCGGCGGACCCGGTTCGACGTCGCGGCGGCGGACCCGCGGAGGTCGTGCCCGCTTTATCCGGCCACATCGGCCTTGCGGGACGCGGACGTGCGAAGGCCCCGTCCGCTCCGAGGGGGGAGGAGCGGACGGGGCCTTCACGACCGGCGCGAGGGGCATGTGCACCACCCGGAAACGTCTTCGAGGAGCGGGGGCACCTCTCGGAGACGCTCTCCCGGAGGAATCCTCGCGCCGATCGGCCTCCGGAACGGCAGGCAGATCGGCCTCCGGAACCGCCGGTCAGCTTCCGGAACCGCCGGTCAGCTTCCGGAACCGCCGGTCAGGGTCCGGAACCGCCGGTCAGGGTCCGGAAGCGCCGGCCGGCATCCCGGGACGGCCCGGAAACCGGACCGGCCCGTCGTGGGAACCGGGAGCGGATCGGCACGGGCGACCGGCGCACCCGACCCAGCGGAGCCCTGGATGGGCGGGGGTGGTTCCGCGGGTCAAGCGGGGGTCCAGCGCCAACCTGGAGCGGCAGGCGGAATCCGACCTGGTCATCCGATTGCTGGATGGCAGCGCCGACGCCGCGACGGTCCCGCCGGTCAGACGCCGGGGCGGACGGCGCCGACGAAGGACGCCTTCCGGTAGCCCGACAGCTTGTCGATGCGCACCCGCGCGCCGGTGTGCGGCGAGTGGATCATCTTGCCGTGCCCGACGTACATGCCGACGTGGCCGAGTCCGTAGAAGAACATCAGGTCACCCTGCTTGAGGTTCTTCCAGGACACCTTCTTCCGCACCGTGCGGAACTGGCTGGCGGCGATGCGGGGCAGCTTCACCCCGGCCTTGCGCCAGGCGTACAGCATCAGGCCGGAGCAGTCGAAGGCCCCCGGGCCGCTGGCGCCCCAGCGGTAGGGGTCGCCGATCTGCTTCTTCGCCACCGCGACGGCCGTGTGCGCCTTGAACTGCTGCCGGGCGGCCCTGCTCACTTTGGCCTTGCTCTTGGATGTGCGGGAGGTGCTGGATGTGCTCGCCTCGCTCACCGTGGCCGTGCCGGTGGGCTCGGAGGCCCCGGTGATGCTCGGTGTCTCGATCAGCCCGGCCGGGCCGTAGACGGACGGCTCTGAGGGTCCCTGAGCCGGTGCCGCCGTGGCGGCGTCAGCCGCCGTCGCCTGCGTCGCCACGGCTCCCACGGAGGCCGTCATGGTGAGCACCACACCGCCGAGAGAGAAGCGGGCAATGCGCGACAGACGAGGGTTCTGGGTGGTGCTGGACAGGATCGCTCCTTGATTCTTCCACTCACGCCTACCGGGTTAGCTGACGGATTCGGGCATGGAAGTAGCCCTACGACGCCAAGGCGTCGATTCACCCCCTGATCCCGCGTTCAGGATCAATTGGGTCCCCGGTTCCGTGCTCCTTGCCGCACGGATTCGGCAGGTCACCGCCCCTTTGGGGTCCTGGCTCGCGCCTTACTGGGGCGACGGCGACCGCTGGATTGTCATGCGTGGAGCCGGTCGGAAGACCGGCTCCGTTCGCGACGGCATGGCGTGCTCGCCGCGGGCCAGAAGTTACACAGAACCCCAAATTGAGGCAAAGCCGTGACCAAGTCACATAGATCAAATAGGGGGCTTCTTAATCAGGAAACCCCTGCACAACAAGCGCATCCGTTACCCGTATGTGATTCCCCTCACATATCCCGAAACGGCACCTGACGCGAGTCACACAGGTCACATCAGTCACACCCGTTCAGGGATCTTGGAGAGGGAACGGTCCACCTAGCCCCGCCCGGCGGACCGGGATTCGCACCCCCGCATGTCACGCTCCGCACCCGAGACCCGTTACCCACGACGTCTGTTCCGCAACGATCCTTCAGCAACAGTGCTTCCGCAATGAGAATTACGCAATATCTGTTGCGCAACGTCCATTGCTAATGTCAAAGTGGGCGCATGGCCGATGAAGACGTACGCACGATCACCGACTCACGGGTGCTGGCCGCCCTGTCGCATCCCACGAGGCGGCGCCTCATGGACGCGCTGAAGGTCTACGGTCCCTGCACCGCCAGCATGCTGGCCGAGCACACCGGGCAGGCCGTCGCCAACGCCAGCCACCACCTGCGCGTCCTGGCCGGCAGCGAGCTCATCGAGGAGGCCCCCGAGCTCGCCCGCGACCGGCGCGAGCGCTGGTGGCGGCTGTCCTCGGCCGAGCTGCGCTGGAGCGAGTCCGACTTCGGCGGCGACCCCGCGACCGCCGCCATCGCCAGCGCGGCGGCGTCCCTCAACCTCGAACACCACGTCAGCATGGTCCGCGCCTGGTACGCCGCGAGCGAGGACGAGCGGGCGGCCTGGCAGGACGCCCCCTTCTCCACCGACAAGTGGCTGCGGCTCACCCCCGACGAGCTGCACGAGTTCGAGGCGCAGTTCCTGGAGCTCCTCAGCCGGTGGGCCACCCGGGAGATCCCCGACGACGGGCGGCCCCGCGAGCCGGTGTTCGTCTTCGCCTTCGGCGTCCCGGGCCGGCCGTGAACGGCCTCACCGCGGCGGCCGCGCCCGCCGCGTCCCGATCCCGGGGCCGCTGGGGGCTGCTGCGCGACCGCGACTTCCGGCTGCTGTGGGTCGGCGAGACCACCAGCGGCTTCGGCAGCTCTCTCACCTCGGTTGCCCTGCCTCTGGTCGCGATCACCGCGCTCCACGCGACCACGCTGGAGGTCGCTCTGCTCACCGCCGCGGCGTGGGTGCCCTGGGTGATCATCGGCCTGCCCGCCGGAGCCTGGGTCGACCGCCTGCCCCGCAGGCCCGTGATGCTGACCTGCGACGCCGTGTCGTTCCTGCTGTTCCTCAGCATCCCGGTGGCCGCGTGGCAAGGCGTGCTGACCGTCGGCCATCTGCTGGCCGTCGCGCTGCTCACGGGCACCGCCAAGGTGTTCTTCCAGACCTCCTACCAGGTGTACCTCCCCTCGATCGTCGTTCCCGCCGACCTGCCCGAGGGCAACGCCAAGCTCCAGGGCGGCGAGTCGGCCGTCGAGGTGGTGGGCCCGGGAGCCGCCGGTCTGGTCGCCCAGGTGTTCGGCGCGGTCACCGCGCTGCTCGCCGACGCGGCGAGCTTCGTGGTCTCGGCGCTGTGCCTGCTCGGCATCAGGGCCCGCGAGGCCCCGGTGTCGCGCGAGCGGCGGGCCACGACGCTTCGACGCGAGATCGGCGAGGGCCTGCGCTTCGTCGCCCGCGACCCCTACCTGCGGGTGCTCACGGTGTTCGGGGCGGCCAGCAACCTCGGGCTCATGGGATACCAGGCCATCCTGGTCGTCTTCCTGGTGCGCGACGTCGGCGTCGGCCCCGGCGCGGTCGGCGGGCTGATGGCGGTCATGAGCGTCGGCGGCCTGGCGGGCGCGGCGAGCGCCACCTGGGTGTCCAGGCGGCTCGGCAGCGCCCGCGCCATGATCGTGTTCGAGGCGCTCGGCGCGCCGTTCGGCCTGCTCATTCCGCTGGCCCACCGGGGCCCGTGGCTGGCGGTCGCGGTGGCCGGCGGGTTCGTCCTGGTCACGGGCGTGGTGGCGGGCAACATCATCAAGGCGGGCTTCCGCCAGACCTACGTCCCCCGGCACCTGCTCGGCCGGGTCTCCGTGAGCATGCAGTTCGTCAACTACGGCACCATCCCGCTCGGCGCCCTCCTCGGCGGAGCGCTCGGCGGCGCCATCGGCACCCGTCCATCGATGTGGGTCGTCACGGCCGGGCTCGCCCTGACCGGCCTGATCCTCCTCACCGGCCCCCTCAGGCACCGCCGCGACCTCCCCGCCTCCCCCGACCGCCCCTGACCCCACGACCCCACCCACCACCAGACCAGCCCGCACACCGAACCAGACCCGTTCGAGCATGCCTATCCCGGCGCCGGGTCGGCGGGACGAGGAACGGCCGATCCGGCGCCGTGTGCGGCGGGCGACCCGGTGGACCCTCGGCTCACAGCCCCGGCCGTTCGCCAGGCCACCGGCGGGCGGGCGTCCTTGCCATATCGGCAAGAGGGTGTGCTCATTCGCGCCGCGAGCGCCTAGCCTGCCGGCCATGATGTCGCATTCTCAGCACCATGATCACCTTGGACATGAAGATCAACGTGACCGCCATGACCACGATGGCGAGGGCCACGCGCACCATGACGAGGCCGGCCTGGCGGACCTGCTCGACCTGGACGCGGTGGTGCTCGGCGCCTACCTGGAGAAGGTGACCGCGTGGGCCGGGCGGCACGCCCCCGACGCGCCCCGGACCATCGTCGACGTGGGCGCCGGGACGGGCACCGGCGGGCTGGCCTTCGCACGCCGCTTCGCGACCGCCGAGGTCGTCGCCGTCGACAGGTCCCCCTTGATGCTCGGACGCCTCCAGGCCACGGCGCGCGAGCGCGGGCTGGCCCAGCGGCTGCGCGTCGTACAGGCCGACCTGGACGTCGCCTGGCCCTCGGTCGGCGGAGTGGACCTCGCGTGGGCGTCCTCGTCCTTGCACGAGGTCGCCGACCCGCACCGCGTGCTCACCGACCTGCACACCGCGCTTAACCCCGGCGGCCTGCTGGTGGTCGTCGAGATGGACGGTCCGCCGCGCTTCCTGCCCGACGACATCGGGTTCGGCCGGCCGGGCCTGGAGTCGCGCTGCCACGAGGCGATGGCGCAGGCGGGCTGGAACGCGCACCCGGACTGGCGTCCGTACCTGGAGCGGGCCGGTTTCGAGATCGCCGCCGAGCACCGATTCAGCATCGAGGCGACTCCGGCGCCGCCGGAGACCGGACGCTACGCGCATGCCTACCTGAGCCACATCCGCCGCGGCCTCGACGGCCGGCTGCCCGCCGACGACCTCGACGCCCTGGACCGCCTCCTCGCGCAGGACGACCCCGGGGCCCTCCTGCATCGCGGCGACCTGACCGTCCGGGGCACCCGCACCGCCTGGGCGGCCCGCCGCCCCTGACCGGCTCCCCGCGCCGGCCACAGACCGCGCTCCGGCTCGTAGAACGCGCTGACTTGTAGAACGGGCTGAGCCGTAGACGGGCTGAGCCGTAGACGCGCTGAGCCGCAGAACGGGCTGAGCCGCAGAACGTGCTGGGCCGTAGAACGCGAACGCCCCCGGGCCGAAATTCCCGGCCGGGGGGCGTGGCGTGGTCCGTGCGGTGCGTCAGGGGCGGACGGCGCCGATGATCCCCCGGTAGCTGGAGAGGGGGACGACCTTGACGACGTCTCCGGTGCGGGGCGCGTGCACCATCTTGCCGCCGCCCGCGTACATGCCGACGTGACCGAGGCCCGCGGCGAACAGCAGGTCGCCCGGCTGCAGGGCGTTCAGGGAGACCCGGCGGGAGGCGCCCCAGGAGTACTGCTGGGCGGCGGTGCGCGGCAGACTGACCCCGGCCGCCCGCCAGGACGCCTGGGTGAGGCCCGAGCAGTCCCAGGCGCCCGGCCCGGTGCCGCCGTAGCGGTAGGGCTTGCCGACCTGAGCGAAGGCGAACTGCAGCGCCGCGCGGGCGTTGCCGGAGGCGGCCCCGGTGTACTTGATGCCTGGGCTGTTCGGATTGCCGGGGTTGTAGGCGTTCAGCTTGCGCAGGAGCCGCTCCTGCTCACCGACCAGCTTCTCGACGTCCTTCTTCTGCCGACGCAGGTCGTCCAGCAGCTTGACGGCCTTGTCGTAGGCGCCCTTGGCCTTGTCGCGCTGACCCTTGAGCGACCGGGTGGCCTGCTCGTACGCGCTGATCGTGCGTGACTGGCCCGCCGACATCTGGTCGATGGAGGCCAGCCCGGCCAGCAGCGCCTCGGGGTCGGGCTGGGTGATCAGGTTGGACCAGGACAGGACGTCACCGGACTGGTAGGTGCTGATCGCGACCGACACCAGGCCGACGCGCAGGTCATCGACGCGGCCGAGCTCGCCCTTCAGGCGGCCGTTGAGGGAGTTGTACTCCTTCCTGGCCTTCTTCCACTGCTCGCCGGCCAGGTTGTAGCGGTCCACCACCTTGTCGGCCTGGTCGTTGAGCTTGGCCAGCCGCGCCTTCGTCTGGGCGATCGTCGGCTTCGGCTTGGCCTCCGCTCCGCCCGTCTGGGTCGCCATGACGGCGACGATCAGACCGGCGGCCAAAGGTATCCGCCCTATCGCCCGGATCCCACGCACGACCACTGGGACGCCAGCTCCCTCTGCGAGACAAGTGAGACAACCTGGGCGGTGATCCTACAGAAAAGGCATGGATACCTGCACCTCTTCGCCAGTAAATGGTTTGAGAACAGTCAAGCGATGGGAAATCGCGTCGCCACGACGATCGCGGGCGCCGGGCGCCACAGCCCGTCCGCGGCGGGCGGACGGGCGTCGCCAGGAACGGGCGTCGTCAGGAACGGCCGAGGCGGCGCAGCAGCAGTGTGGAGGGCACGGGACGGGCGCCCATGCGCCGCACCGAGTCGGCGACCTCGCGGTCGGAGGACACCACCGCGACGGCCCGGCCGGGCGGCTCGGCGCGCACGAGCTGCCGGATGAGGTCGTCGGCGATCTCCCCCGGCGCGCTGAACAGCACCCGCACGCCGCGCGGCGCCGACACCTGGACAGGGCCGTTCAGCTCGGCGCCGTCGAACACGCAGGTGACCTCGACCCTGGTCTGCACGGCCAGCCCGCCCAGGCCGGTGAGCAGCCGCGACCGCTGGTCCAGCAGGGTGAGCGACGGGTAGCCGGTCTTGGTGACGTTGTAGCCGTCCACGACGAGGTGCAGGTGCGGGATGGCCAGCAGCTGGTCCAGCAGCACCGGGTCGTCGTCGGCCAGGGCACGGGCCGGCACGGCGCGCACCGAGGGCGTGCCGGGGGTCACGGCGCTCACCGAGTCGGCCGGCTTGCTGATCGCCACGGGCAGCGCGAGCTCGCTGCGCAGGCCGGCGGCCGCGTCCTGCAAGGTGTCCAGCAGGACGCGGATGCGGGCGTCCTCGATGCTGCGGCCCTCGCGCGCGGCGCGGCGGCTGGCCTCGAGGGCTCGCTCGGCGTCGGACAGGCGTTCGCGGAGTTTGCGAAGCTCGCTTTCGGCCGCGCTGGTCGCGGAGGACACCGCCGTGCGGACCTCCTGCTCGAGCGCCCGCAGCTCGGCGGCCCGCTCCTCGGCCAGCCTGCCCCGCTCGCGGGCGTCGTGCAGCTTGCGCCGCAGGTCGGCCACCTCGGCGCGGGACGCCTTGAGCTGGTCGCGCAGCCGCTCGGCCTCCTCCTTGGCGGCGGCCTTCTGCGCGGCGAGCTGCTCGCGCAGGCGCACGACGGTCTGCTCCTGGGCGCTGCCCTCGGCGACGGCCGCCGCCTGCTCCAGGTCGGAGCGGGCGGTCTCCACCAGGTCGGGCCAGCCGGGAGGGCGCGTCAGGTAGGCCGCGGCCGCGACGAGCACCGGCTCGGCCGCCGGCGGCACCGTGCCCTCCTCCAGGCTGGCCACCAGCTCGGGCCACGCCTCCTTGAGGCTCTCGGCGACGGTCTCGCGGAACTCCTTGTCGGTCTCGAGTTGCGCGGCGATCGGCGCGCTGCCCAGGCGGGCGCGCTTGCGCGGATCGAACCTCGCGATGCCCTTCAACGGCGCGGGGATCATCGCGGGCTGCATCGTGCCGAGCACCTGGGCGGCGAGCTCGACGACGTGTAAGCGGACCTGCTCGGGCAGCGGGCGAGACAGGCCTTCTCCGGCTGAACTCATCCGTCGTCCCCTAGCTGACTGGCCATTCAAATTTCGTCTATCCGACAAGGGTACGGCTGGCACGTTCGTGGTCAGCGCCGTTCCCACCCGGTTCCTGGCTCACGACCGCCCCACAAGTGCCGTGTCAGACCCCCTTGCGCCGGACCGCCGACCGGCGAACGGCGCGTTGACGGAGTGTCGCCGCAGGTGCGCGCGGCGGTGAAGGCCGCCCGCCGCGGGGCGGCGAACCCACGGGCCGGTGCGATCGGGCATGGCCGGTGCGGAACTGTCGGACCGCGATCGTATGGTCATGGGCGTGGAGATCGGTGTTCAAGGAACTCTGGACGATCTGGGCACGCCCCTCGACCAGGTGACCTTCGTGGTGTTCGACCTGGAGACGACGGGTGGTTCGTCCGCCGAGCACGCCATCACCGAGATCGGCGCGGTCAAGGTGCGCGGTGGCGAGGTGCTCGGCGAGTTCGCCACGCTCGTCGACCCCGGCCGTCCCATCCCGCCGTTCATCGCCGTGCTCACCGGCATCACCGACGTGATGGTCATGGCCGCGCCGCGCATCGAGCAGGTCCTGCCCGCGTTTCTGGAGTTCACGCGCGGCGCCACGCTGGTCGCGCACAACGCCCCCTTCGACGTCGGCTTCATCAAGGCCAACTGCCAGGCCCACGGCTACCCTCCCCCGGCCAACCCGGTGGTCGACACCGCCGACCTGGCCCGGCGCGTCCTGACGCGCGACGAGGTGCCCAACTGCAAGCTCTCCACGCTGGCCCGGGTCTTCCGCAGCGGCACCGAGCCGTGTCACCGCGCCCTGGCCGACGCCAAGGCGACCGTCGACGTCCTGCACGCGCTCATCGAACGCGTCGGGGCCTACGGCGTGCAGACCCTCGAAGAGCTCAAGGGCTTCGTCCGGGCCCCCACCCCCGAGCAGAAGCGCAAGCGTCACCTGGCCGCGAGCATCCCGAGCGCCCCCGGCGTCTACGTCTTCGAGGACGAACGCGGCGAGGCCCTGTACGTCGGCAAGAGCGGCGACCTGCGCCAGCGGGTCAAGTCCTACTTCACCGCCAGCGAGACCCGGCCGCGCATCCGCGAGATGATCGGCATCGCCGAGCGGGTGCGGCCGATCGTCTGCGCCACCGGCCTGGAGGCCGAGGTGCGCGAGCTGCGGCTGATCGGGGCGACCAAGCCCCGCTACAACCGCCGGTCACGGTTCCCTGAGAAGGTCGTCTGGCTCAAACTGACCGACGAGCCGTTCCCCCGTCTGTCCGTCGTCCGCGAGGTCAAGGCCGACCAGGGCACCTATCTTGGCCCCTTCACCTCCGCGCGCGGCGCCGAGGACGCCAAGTCGGCGCTGCACGAGGCCGTGCCGCTGCGGCAGTGCACCGAGCGCATCTCCACGCGCACCAGCCGTCCCGCGTGCGTGCTGGCCGAGATGGGCCGCTGCGGGGCGCCGTGCGAGGGCCGCCAGGGGGTCGACGAGTACCGGCGCCACGCCGACGAGGCCCGCGCCGCCATGGAACACGACCCGGGCCCGGTGTTCTCGGCGCTGGAGGCCCGCATGCAGCGACTGGCCGCCGAGCAGCGCTATGAGGAGGCCGCGGTCGACCGCGACCGGCTGGCCGTCTACGTGCGCACGGCGGCGCGCATGCAGCGGCTGCGGTCGCTGACCGGCATACCCGAGCTGATCGCCGCCAGCCCCGCGTTCGACGGCGGCTGGGACATCCACGTCGTGCGGTACGGCCGCCTGACCGCGGCGGGCGTGATGCCCAAGGGCGCCCACCCGACTCCGTACGTCGACGCCCTGGTCGCCACCGCCGAGACCGTCACGCCCGGGCCTGGCCCGCTCCCGGCCGCCATCGCCGAAGAGACCGAGTGCATCCTGCGCTGGCTGGAGTCCCCCGGTGTCCGGCTGGTCCGCGTCGACGGCGGCTGGAGCCTGCCGGCCCGCGGCGCCGCCCGTCTGAAGTCCCGCATCGACCGCGCCTACGACGGCCTGCGCGCCTACGAGAACCTCCACCCCCGCCACCCCCGCGAAGGCCGCCCCCTCCGCTGACAACGGCCATCGCGCGACCGACCGAACAGACGCGGCTGCTCAAGCCCCGCTACCGGTGAGCGGCCCCTTCAACATGTCAACACCGATCATGAATTGCGGCCCCTCAAGAACTAGAAGGAGCATCGGCCAGGCTCGCGCGGGCGCTCGGAGATTCGGATGCTCTTCGTCTTCGATCCCGACCGGGCAGCGATCTTCCTGGTCGCGGGAGACAAGGCAGGACGATGGTCCCGGTGGTTGCCCTAATAGAACAGGACCGGCGGCGCTACACTGCCGATTCGTGCAGGAGACGCGCCTCGACATCGCTCGAATTCGGGCGGCTCGCCGGCTGATCGACCCGATGTTCCTCGACACTCCGCTGTATCCCTGCGACGCGCTGGAGCCCGGCCTGGGCTGCGCGGTGAGCATCAAGCTCGAAACGGCGAACCCGGTACGCAGCTTCAAGGCCCGCGGCACCGAGGTGATCGCGAGCCTGCTCGCCGGCGGTGGCTCGCGAGCCGTGGTGTGCGCCAGCGCGGGCAACCTCGGCCAGGCCCTCGCGTGGTCCGGTCGCGGGCGGGGGGTCGACGTCACCGTCGTGGCCTCCCGCTTCGCGCCCGCGGCCAAGCTCGACCGCATCCGCGCGCTGGGCGCCACGCTGGAGCTGGTGGACGGCGACTTCGACATGGCCCGCGAACGGGCCGCGGACCTCGCGCGGTACGAGGGCATCCGGCTGGTCGAGGACAGCCTGGACATCGAGACCTGTGAGGGCGCGGCGACCATCGGCCTGGAACTGGTGGACCCGGTGCCGTCGTTCGACGCCGTCCTGATCGCTCTTGGCGGCGGGGCACTGGCCACCGGCGTGGGTCATGTGGTCAAGGCCCTGGCGCCCGAGGTCGAGGTGATCTGCGTCCAGCCGCTGGGCGCGCCGGCGATGACCCGCTCCTTCCGCGAGCGGCGCGTCGTCACCACCGACTCGACCGACACCATCGCCGACGGCGTCGCCGGCCGTCGTCCCATCCCGGCCGTCCTGGACGATCTCCTCCTGGTCGCCGACGACGCCGTCCTGGTCCAGGAGGTGTCGATCATGGCCGGGATGCGGATGCTCCTCGACCACGCCGGTCTGGTCGTCGAACCATCGGCCGCGCTCGGCATCGCGGCGGTCCTCGAAGACCGTGACCGCTTCGCCGGACGGCACGTCGTCACCATCGTGTGCGGCGGCAACGTCGACCTGGACGCCTATCACCGCTGGGTGGGGGTGGCGCCCGGCCACGGGTCCTGACGACCGCGCCGGCTCCGGCGCACCGGCCCACCTCCTACGCGGCCCAGGGGGACCGCAGACGGATCTCGCGGCCCGGCCAGCGGGTCACCGGCGCACCTCCCACAGGGCTCAGGGTGCCCGCAGACCGATCTCGCGGCCCGGCCAGCGGGAGCGGAGCCAGCGGTCGTGGCTGGCGATCACTATGGCGCCGGGACCCGTGCCCATGGCCTCCTCGAGTTCGTCGGACAGGCGGGGCGAGAGGTGGTTGGTCGGCTCGTCCAGCAGCAGCAGTTCGGGCGGGTCCGCCACGAGCAGCGCGAGCGCGAGGCGGCGGCGCTGGCCGACCGACAGTTCTCCGACCCGCTTGCCGCGCTCTCGCGGGCCGAGCAGGCCAAGGGAGCGCAGCGGCACCGACTCGGCGCGCTCGGCGCCGAGCGCCGACTCGTAGGTTTCCAGAGCGGTGCGGTCCGGTCTGTCGAACACGGTGTCCTGGGCCAGCAAGCCGACGCTGAGCCCGGGCCGCCGCCGCACCGCGCCGGAGGCGTCCAGCCGCCCGGCCAGCACCGCCAGAAGCGTCGACTTTCCCGCTCCGTTGGGCCCGGTGACCAGCAGACGATCGGTCGCCGAGACATCGAGGCGGCCGAGCGTCAGCCGTCCCGGTACGCCGATCCCGCGCAACGACACCAGAAGCCCATCGGCGAGCGGGGCCCCGCCTATGGCCGAGCGGGCGAAGTCGGCCGGGTCGCCGGAGGTGGCGGTGGCTGCGAGGGTGGGGGGATGGAACCGTAGCGGCGTCGGGGGCGGGGGTGCTTGGGCGCGTTCCAGGTCGGTGAGCCTGCGGGCGGCGGTGCGTACGCGGCTGGAGATCTGGTTCTGCACCCGGCCGCTCCGGTGGCCGTAGCCCATCTTGTCCTTGTCGCGCAGCAGACGGTTCGGCGCGACCTGGTGCGCGGCGACGGCGACCGAGCGGCGCAGCTCGGCGAGCTCCTCCTGCTCCTCGGCGAAGCGCCGCCGCCAGCGCTCGCGCTCCGCACGCTTCTCCGCCTGGTAGGCGGTGTAGTTGCCGCCGTACCGGACAGGCCCGTCCACCGCGGGATCGAGATCGATCACGTCCGTGCAGACGGCGTCGAGGAACGCCCGGTCGTGGCTGGCCACCACGACGGCGCCGGGCAGGCCGCGCAGCCGTTCCTCCAGGAAGATCGCGGCGTCGTCGTCGAGATGGTTGGTGGGCTCGTCCAGCAGCAGGGCCGCCGGCCGCCGGACCAGCAGGGCGGCGAGCGCCAGCCTGGCCCGCCGGCCCCCGGACAGGGATCCCAGCGTGCGGTCGTGCGGCACGCCGCCGAGCCCGAGCCCGGCCAGGACGATCTCGGCGCGCCGGTCGGCGTCCCACACCTCGTCCTGCTGCGCGCGTTCGAGCCGCTCACCGTAGGCGGCGAGAAGCCCGGCCGCGGCCGGAGAGTCCGGCGGGGCTCCGGCGAGGGCCTGCGCGAGTCTGTCCAGCTCGGCCAGGCCCTCGCGCGCCTCGCGCAGGGCCTCCTCCAGCACCTGCTCGATCGTGGCGGCGGCGTCGAACGGCATCTCCTGGTGAAGGAACCCCACGTCGGGTGGCCGGACGACGCTGCCGGCGTCCGGCTCGTCGGCCCCGGCCAGCAGCCGCAGCAGCGTGGACTTGCCGACGCCGTTCTCGCCGATCAGGCCGATACGGTGCCCGGGCGCCGCGGTGAGGCTGACCCCGTCGAGCACCCGCCTCGTCCCAAGGATGCGCACGAGATCATGCGCGAGCAGAGCGGTCTCAGACATTCGGTATCACCAGGGGAAGAGTCGCGGGGAGGCGTCAGGCGGGCTCAGGAGCGGCGGTCTCCTGGAGGCGGGCGTCGGCGAGCCGGAGCCAGCGGTCGACCTTGATCTCGGCGAGGAAGCGTTCGTCGTGGCTGACGACCACGAAGGCGCCCTCGTAGGCGTTCAGCGCGCTCTCCAGCTGGCCGACGCTGACCAGGTCGAGGTTGTTGGTCGGCTCGTCAAGCAGCAGCAACTGGGGCGCGGGCTCGGCGTACAGGACGCAGGCCAGGGTGGCGCGCAGCCGCTCGCCGCCGGACAGCACGCCGACCGGCAGGTGGACGCGGGAACCGCGGAACAGGAAGCGGGCGAGCAGGTTCATCCGCTGCGCCTCCGGCATCTCGGGCGCGGACGCGGCGAGGTTCTCCGCCACGGTGCGGCCGAGGTCCAGCAGGTCCAGCCGCTGGGACAGGTACGCCACCCGGCCGTCGGCCCGTCTGACCAGGCCGCCCTCCGGCTCGAGGTCACCGTTGAGCAGACGCAGCAGGGTGGACTTGCCGGCGCCGTTGGAGCCGGTCAGGGCGATGCGCTCGGGCCCCCGGATGGTCAGGTCGAGGCCATCGCCCGCGAACAGGGGCCGCTCGCCGTAGCGCACCTGCATCCGCTCGCCGAGGAAGACCGTGCGCCCGGCGGGGACGTTGGTGCCGGGCAGCTCCAGCGTGATCTTCTGCTCGTCGCGCAGGGCCCGGCTCGCCTCGTCCAGCTTGGACTTGGCGTCGCCGACCCGCGCGGCGTGCGTCTCGTTGGACTTGCCCGCCGACTCCTGGGCGCGCCGCTTCAGACCGCCGGCGATGATCTTCGGCAGGCCGGCGTTGCCCAGGTTGCGCGCGGCGTTGCTCGCCCGGCGTTCGGCCCGCTCACGCGCCTGCTGCATCTCGCGCTTCTCGCGCTTGACCTCCTGCTCGGCGTTGCGGATGTTCTTCTCCGCGACCTCGCGGGCGGCGCGGACGGCCTCTTCGTACTCGGTGAAGTTCCCGCCGTAGGAGCGCAGCTCTCCCCCGTCGAGCTCGGCGATGCGGTCCATGCGGTCGAGCAGCGCCCGGTCGTGGCTGACCAGCAGCAGGCAGCCGTTCCAGTCTTCGAGCACCGCGTAGAGCTTGCGGCGCGCGTCGAGGTCGAGGTTGTTGGTGGGCTCGTCGAGCAGCAGGACGTCGGGGCGTCTGAGGAGCTGCGCCGCCAGGCCGAGCGAGACGACCTGGCCACCGCTGAGGGTGTGCAGGGGGCGGGTGAGGGCGAGATCGCCGAGGCCGAGCCGGTCGAGCTGGGCCCGGGTGCGTTCCTCGATGTCCCAGTCGTCGCCGATCGTGGTGAAGTGCTCCTCACGGGCGTCACCGGCCTCGATGGCGTCCAGCGCCTTGATCACCGGGGCGACGCCGAGGACCTCGGCCACCGTCGGGTCGCCGAGCAGGGGCAGCGTCTGCGGGAGGTAGCCGAGCACTCCCCCGGCGGACACGCCGCCCGCGGTGGGCTGGAGCTCGCCGGCGATCAGCTTGAGGAGCGTGCTCTTGCCGGCACCGTTCGGCGCGACGAGGCCGGTGCGGCCGCCGCCCACGGTGAAGGACAGATCGTCGAAGACCGGGGTGTCGTCCGGCCAGGAGAAGGAGAGGTTGGAG
The DNA here is from genome assembly GCF_040607475.1 of Sphaerisporangium sp. NPDC005288. Lineage (NCBI taxonomy): Bacteria > Bacillati > Actinomycetota > Actinomycetes > Streptosporangiales > Streptosporangiaceae > Sphaerisporangium > Sphaerisporangium sp. NPDC005288. The sequence continues at coordinate 120,627 of NZ_JBEXGT010000025.1, forward strand.
CAGATGATGAACGCATCGGACATGGATGAGACCTTGGAGTGTGCCGCTGGCGCGCGCCTCGGCCGCCCAGCGGGGACGGGTGTGGGAACGACGAGAAACGGCCACCGCGGCCGCGCTCCCGCGCGCCGTCAGCCGGCCGTCGACCTCCGGAATCACCCGGAGATGTCGTCGTCACCTGCCACGTCTGGTCTCCCTAAGCCGACATATCGTGCCAGGCACTATAGCAGCCTCCCACTGCCATCCGGCTCAGCGTTGCGCGCCCACATAGGCAGCGTAGGCCGATCCGTCCCGTTCGGCGATGATGAAACCGCCCGCTACACCCCAGTGCACATCCGTCGCGCTAGAGACGATCTGGATGGTGAGCTGGGGTGGGCGGACCAGTTCCAGCAGGAATCGCAGGCGAATCGTCAAGAGGGACGAGATTCGACCGGCGAATAGAAAAGGCGCGTAGATGACGACAGGAAGCCTTCTTGGGGCCATCGATCTGATCGGTTCTCCCGAATCGGTCTCCCTCGCACGTGCGTACGTGCGCGAGAAGCTCGGCCGCGAGCACCCCGCGCTCCACGACGTCACACTCCTGGTATCCGAAGTCGTCACGAACGCCGTCGTCCATTCCAATTCCGGGAACGGCGGCACGGTGACGCTCGTGGTCGCCGACTGCCACGAGTTCATCCATGTCAACGTGGTGGACGCAGGAGGTGGTGACGCTCCCCGCGTGCGCTGTGACCTGTACGGCGAGGGCGGGCGCGGCCTGCTGCTGGTCCAGGAGATCTCACATCGCTGGGACGTTCTCCAGCATCCCGCGGGCCGGACCGTCTGGTTCCAGGTGAAGTACACGCGCGAGAAGTGAAACGTGGCGAGAAACGCCCGGACAATCACTCATTCCCTGTGCGGCCACGAGGGTTCCGTGCGCCGGCGGCAATGAATCCCCATGAGCGGAGACGGCGGCTCGGCGAGCGCCTCAAAGGATTTGGATTCGGTCTCCCGCTCGGCCGCACCGCCGTCCCGGCACGCCCGGAGATCACCTTATGCATATATGAATCCAGTAGGGATGAACGAATAAGTGATCTCGGCTTACCCTCTCCCTCGAGTCCGTCGGCCGCCGATTCGCCGAGCCGGTTCACCTGGCGGAATGATCCCGTCCAGGGGGCACCCCACTCCTTGCCCTGATCGCGCCCGATCGATCATCGGAGGATCCGGCCGCACGAGATGATCGATCAGCGGATCGGCCGCACCTCGGGATCGGCGTCCTGGTCGCCGGGCATACGCTCCTGTCTCGCGCCGGCCCGGCGGTCCCGCGTCCTGCTTCGGGGAGGAAAGACGTTGTTCTACGAGATCCGCCGCTATCAGACTCGGCCCGGCATGCGGGACGAGTGGGTGGAGTACATGGAGGGGACGGTGATCCCCTACATGACCGAACGTGGCATGTCGGTGATCGCCTCCCTCGTCGACGAGGAGGACCCGGACGGCTACGTCACGCTGCGCCGCTTCGCGAGCGAAGCAGAGCACGAGCGGATCTACGCCGCCACCTACCAGACCGACCGCTGGAAGAACGAGATCTATCCGATGGTCGAGAAGTTCCTTGATCTCGAAGCCGTCACCGTCACCAGAGCCTCGCCCACCCACCACGGCCTCCTGCTCTGAAAGAGCCGGATGCGGGGGAAGGCGCACGCGGCGCTAGAGTCGGGCCAAGCCGTACTCGAAGGGGAGAGCTCGTATGATCACCGCGATCGTGCACATCAAGGCTGAGGTCGACCGCATTCCCGAAGTCGCGCAGACGATCGCCGAGCTTGACCGGGTCAGCGAGGTGTACTCGATCACCGGTGACTACGACCTGGTGGCGATGGTGCGCGTCTCCGCCTACGAGGAGATCGCCGAGGTGATCCCGGGGCGGATCAACAAGGTGCCCGGCGTCCTCGCCACCGAGACCCACCTGGCGTTCCGCACCTACTCCAAGCACGACCTCGACTCCGCCTTCTCCATCGGCTTCGCCGAAGCCGACTGAGCATCCTCCGGCAGCCGGGATGCAACATCGAACGAGCGCCGGGGCGCCCGAACGATCTAGCGGTGGGACCGTTTTCAGCCGCGCCGGCCGTTCAGACGCAGGCCGCGGCGGATGTGAGCGGCCACCGTTCCATCGTCCGTCGGTCTCAGGATCGGGTGAACATCGCCGGGTTGCGCGCGGCGCGACGAGTGGAGGCGGACACCGGCCGGTGGCACGCCGGCGCCTCCGTTACGGACGCGGTGCCGGGAGAAACCCAGAGCGACCAACTGGCGTCGGCTGAGCACGTGGTCCTGCTCCGCGGCCAACCTGTGCAGGGCGTCCGACTCGACAGCGTCACGCTGATGACCCATATCGGGCAGCAGACCAGCTCACGCCGCCCCCCAGGCCACCGAACCCGGTTCTGTGGACAGTGCAGCGCCAGTTGGTGCCTTTGGAGCGAGACTCCGCTGATCGGCATCGCTTGGAGGACCGCCCGGCGATCGACGCCGGCGATGTGATCACCCGGCGGCGTCGGCCGGGCGGTGGATCTGGCCGGGATAGGCCGGGTGGAGTGCCGGGCACCGGTTCTTGGTGGTCATTGTCCAGTGCTGAGGGCTCGGGCTACGGTGAGGCTGTCTTCGTAGATGTGGAAGCGGGTCACCAAGCCGTCCTGGACCGTGAGGTGGAGGGCGAAGGGCGAGGTGTACGCGGCGCCGCCGTCCCGCACGGTCTGCCTGATCTCGCCGAGCACCACGGCGTGCGCACCATCGACCACGATCCACCGTACGGACGTGCCGTTCAGTTCGGGCACATGGTGGGCTTCCAGGGATCGGAAATGGTCGGCCACGTCGGCCCGGCCGGACCGGGGCCGAATCCACGGCACCGCCGGGTGCCCCTCGGCCGGCCAGGCGAGGCCCCAGTCGACCGGCTCGGCGAACAGCTCCGAGGTGCGGTCGTGATCGCCTTCGGCCATCCGGCGCAGCAGTTCCGCCACGACATCACGGGTGTCATCGCTCATGCCCCGAGCCTCTCGCCTCAGGGCGAGGCCCGTCGATTACCCACCAGGTAAGGCGGAGCCCGCACAAGGCATCATCGGCCCGTCAGCAGGACGAGAACGGCCGGCCCCGAGGCGGGGACGGCCCGGTGCGTGGGGCCAGGCATGGCCAGCGCGGCGCGAAAGGCCGGCCCCAGAGGTGAGGCCGGCCCGTGCGTATGCCGGTCTGCCGCATACGCGGAGTCTGGTGCGTGCGCGGGTCAGGAACGTTGCTTGTACGAGCGGCTGGTCTCGACCCAGCGGGTGAGGGTTTCGGCGGCGCGGCCGGAGTCGACGGCCTCGGCGGCCCGGGTGTAGGCCCTGGTCATCGCGGCCACCAGGGCGTCGCCGGGCGGGCCCGGGTCGGGGGCGGTGGCGCCGGCGTCCAGGCTGACCAGGGCGGCGGCGGCGTTGAGCAGCACCGCGTCGCGCACCGGGCCGCCCTTGCCGCCGACCAGGTCGTTGACGGCCCGGGCGTTGAACTCGACGTCGCCGCCGCGCAGCGCGTCGGCCTCGGAGCGCGGCACGCCGATGTCCAGCGGGTCGAAGGCGGTCTCGACGGCCGTGCCGTCACGCACGACCCACACGGTCGAGGTGGTGGCCGTGGAGAGCTCGTCGAGGCCGTCGTCGCCGCGGAACACCAGGGCCGACACGCCGCGCTCGGCGAAGACGCCGGCGACGACGGGCAGCATGCGCGCGTCGTAGACGCCGATGGCCTGCGCCGATGGGCGGGCCGGGTTGGTGAGCGGGCCGAGGAAGTTGAAGAAGGTCGGGATGCCGATCTCTTTGCGGACGGGGCCGGCGAACCGCAGGGCCGGGTGGTAGACCGGCGCGAAGCAGAACGCGATGCCCGCCTCGACGGCCGTGCGCGCGGTGGACTCCGGGGACAGGTCGAGGACGATGCCGAGGTGTTCGAGCACGTCGGCGGCGCCCACCGAGGAGGACGCCGACCGGTTGCCGTGCTTGACGACCCGGGCCCCGGCCGCGGCGGCGACGATCGCGGCCATGGTGGAGACGTTGACGGTGTGCGCGCGGTCGCCGCCGGTGCCCACGATGTCGACGGTGGGGCCGTCGACCGACAGCGGCGTGGCCCGGTCGAGCATGGTGCGCGCCAGCCCGACGACCTCGGCCACCGTCTCGCCCTTGGCCTTCAGCGCCGTGGCGAAGGCGGCGATCTGGGCGGTCGTGGCGGAGCCGGACATGATCTCGCCCATCGCCCAGGCGGTCTCGTCGGCGGTGAGGTGCTCACGGGCGAGCAGGGCCGTGAGCAGCGCGGGCCACGTGGTGCGCGCGTCCATGGGGTCTCCGGGTCAGTGGGAGGTGATGCGGGAGGCCGAACGGCTCCGCATGAGGCCGGCGACCGCCTCGGCGAGCGCCATGGGGTCGATCGGCTGCGCCACGACGGCGTCGGCGCGGGACCAGTCGGCGAGCCAGCGGTCGTCGCGACGCCCGATGATCACACAGATCGGCGGGCAGTCGTACACCTCGTCCTTGGCCTGGCGGCAGATGCCCATGCCGCCCGCGGGGACGGCCTCGCCGTCGAGGACGGCCACGTCGATCTCTCCGGAATCCAGGTGCTTGACGACCGCCGGCTGCGTGGCGCACTCGACGATCTCCACGAGGGGCACGTCGGCGGCGGGACGCCGTCCGATCGCCAGCCGCACCTTCTCGCGGGTGCTTGCGTCGTCGCTGTAGACGAGAACCCTCATGCTCACGGTCGCGCTCACTATCGATTGGGACGAGGTATGGTCACCACGGATGCTACCTGTCCCCGGCGACGGAAACCCAGACCAGTCACACTTAGCGCTGTTCCCGGCTTATGTCTGGTTTATCGGGGTGAGGTGGCCTTACCGGGGGGTCGTGCGCCGACCCGACCCCTCCAGCCGCAATAATGCTGGGCGTGGCGACAGCATCCGCAATTACGACGACAGCAGCACCGTCCCGCCGGCCGAACCTGGTCCAGGTCGGGACGATCGTCTGGCTGTCCTCTGAGCTCATGTTCTTCGCGGCGCTGTTCGCGATGTACTTCACCATCCGGTCGGTCAGCCTCGGCCAGGGCAAACCCTGGCCCACGCTGCCTGAAGGCGTCCACCTGGACATCCCGTACGCGCTGGTCAACACGATCGTGCTGGTGCTGTCGAGTGTGACGTGCCAGCTCGGCGTGTGGGCCGCTGAGAAGGGTCAGGTCAGGAAGCTCCGGTTCTGGTACATCATCAGCTTCCTCATGGGCGCCTGGTTCGTCGGCGGGCAGCTGTACGAGTACCACAACCTCGTGGAAGAGGGCGTGACCCTGTCCTCCAACGCCTACGGTTCGGTCTTCTACCTGACCACGGGCTTCCACGGCCTGCACGTGACCGGTGGTCTGATCGCGTTCCTGTTCATGCTGGGACGCACGTACGCCGCGAAGCGCTTCACACATGAGCAGGCCACCAGCGCGATCGTCGTGTCCTACTACTGGCACTTCGTCGACGTCGTCTGGATCGGCCTCTTCGCGACCATCTACATCATCAAATGATCGGAACGAGGATATCGGTGAACTCGATCACCGCACGGAGGCGGCATCCGCTCGCGCGATACGCCGTCCTCCTCCTTGCCCTGAGCCTCCTCGGCGGGGTGTACGCCCTGGTGGCGCCCGGAGGAGACCGAGCTGACGCGGCGATCGCCTCCGGCAAGGCGGACGACGTGGCGGCGGGCAAGGATCTGTTCGCGGCACACTGCGCGAGCTGCCACGGCCTGAACGGCGAGGGGTCCTACTCCTCCGGCGGTGCATCGGGCCCGAGCCTCGTCGGCGTCGGCGCCGCGGCCGTGGACTTCCAGGTGTCCAGCGGCCGCATGCCGTTCTCCGACCCCGGCCCCCAGGCGCCGCGCAAGCGCCCGCCGGACTGGGTGAACCAGGACACGATCCGGCAGCTGGCCGCGTACGTGCAGTCGCTGGGCGGCGGTCCGACCAAGCCCTCCCTGGAGGCGACCGACCCGTCCAAGGGCGACCCCGCCAAGGGCGGCGAGCTGTTTCGCGCGAACTGCATCCAGTGCCACAACTTCGTCGGGTCGGGCGGCGGCCTGACCTACGGCAAGTACGCACCTCCGCTGAACCCCGCCACCCCCACCCAGATCTACGAGGCGATGGCCACGGGCCCGCAGGCGATGCCGGTCTTCAACGACAGCACGATCACGCCCGAGGAGAAGCGGGACATGATCGCCTACATCGTCAGCGTCCGCCAGCAGCCCGACCCGGGCGGCAGCGGCCTCGGCCGCATCGGCCCGGTGACCGAGGGCCTGGTCGGCTGGATCGTCGGCATCAGCCTCCTCGCCCTCGCCGCCATCTGGATCACCGCGAAGAAGCGTCAGGCCAACCATGACTGAGATCCCGAACGACATCGAGCAGGCCGAAGATCGCGTCCCGAGGCGCGTCATCGGCACGCCCCCTCCGGGGGGTGAGACGTCGGCGCTCGGCGCGCCGGCCAGCGCCCACGAGGAGATCGTGCACGAGGGGGTGACGTTCCCCGACCCGGCCAAGGCCCGCAAGGCCGAGCGCGTCGTCGCCCTGCTGTTCGTGGTGTCCTTCGTCGCCGCGATCGTGTTCATCGTGTCGTACGTCGTCTTCCAGGTCGGCACCATCGACAAGACCCAGACCTCCAACTTCGCCCTCGGAGCCTCGCTGACCGTCGCCCTGCTGTCGCTGGCGGCCGGCATCGTGGTCTGGGTCCGCGGCATCATGCCGAAGTACAACCTGGTCCAGGAGCGCCACCCGATGGCGACCGGGGCGGAGGTCCGCGAGAACGTCAACGCGACGTTCCTGCAGGGCGCCAACGAGAGCGGCTTCGTCAAGCACAAGCTGCTGCGCCGCACGCTCCTGCTGGCCGCGGCCCCGCTCGGCCTGCTGCCGCTGGTGCTGCTGAAGGACCTCGGCCCCCTGCCGGGCACGACGCTGCGGCACACGGTGTGGAAGAAGGGCCTTCGCCTGATGGTGGAGGGCACCAAGCAGCCGATCCGCGCGGCCGACTTCAACTCCCCCGGCGGCATCCTGTCGGTGGTCCCGGAGGGGCACGAGGAGGATCTGAACGCGCTGGCCAAGGCCACGCTGATCCTCATCAAGTTCCGGCCGGAGGACATCAAATCGGGCACCAAGCTCAATTGGACCCACGACGGCATCGTTGCGTACTCTAAAATCTGCACGCACGTGGGCTGCCCCGCGGCGCTTTACGAGCAGACGACGCACCACATCCTCTGCCCCTGCCACCAGTCCACCTTCGACGCCGCCGACGGAGCGAAGGTCATCTTCGGCCCCGCGGCGCGTCCCCTGCCCCAGCTGCCGATCGGCGTCGACGGCGAGGGCTACCTCATCGCACAGAGCGACTTCAACGTCCCGGTCGGCCCCAGCTTCTGGGAGCGCGGGGACGCCGAAGCCGAAGTCAGGGGGAAGGCATGAGCCTGGACAGCACTCCGAAGGCCATCGCAGGACCCGCGAACTTCATCGACGAGCGCATCGGCGCGGGCAACTTCCTCAAGCGCAACCTGCGCAAGGTCTTCCCGGACCACTGGTCGTTCCTGCTCGGTGAGATCGCCCTGTACTCGTTCATCATCCTGCTGCTCACCGGTACGTTCCTGACGTTCTGGTTCAAGCCGAGCATGGGCGAGGTCACCTACAACGGCGCCTACGCGCCGCTGGTGGGCGTGCGCATGTCCGAGGCGTACGCCTCCTCGCTGCACATCAGCTTCGACGTGCGCGGCGGCCTTCTCATCCGGCAGATCCACCACTGGGCGGCGCTGCTGTTCGTGGCGGGCATGATGGTGCACATGCTCCGGGTGTTCTTCACCGGCGCCTACCGCAAGCCGCGCGAGCTCAACTGGATCATCGGCGTCCTGCTGCTCACCCTGGCTCTGCTGGAGGGCCTGACCGGCTACTCCCTGCCCGACGACCTGCTCTCCGGCGCCGGTCTGCGGATCACCGAGGGTGTGGCCATCTCCATCCCGCTGGTGGGCACGTACATCACCTACTTCCTGTTCGGCGGGGAGTATCCGGGCCACGACGTGATCTCGCGGTTCTACAGCATCCACATCCTGCTGATCCCGGGCATCCTGCTGGCGCTGATCTCGGCCCACCTGATCCTCATGTGGGTGCAGAAGCACACCCAGATGCCGGGCAAGGGCCGCACCGAGCAGAACGTGGTCGGCGCGCCGTTCTACCCGTCGTTCATGGCCAAGTCGGGCGCGTACTTCCTGTTCACGTTCGGCGTGGTGGCGCTGCTCGGCACCTTCGCCCAGATCAACCCGATCTGGTTGTTCGGGCCGTACACGCCGGCCGACATCTCGGCCGGCTCGCAGCCCGACTTCTACATGGGCTTCCTGGAGGGCTCGCTGCGGCTCATGCCGTCGTGGGAGATCAACTTCCTGGGGTACACCCTGCCGCTGAGCGTGCTCATCCCGGCGCTGGGGCCGATGGGCCTCATCATGACGGGCCTGGCGCTCTACCCGTTCGCGGAGCAGTGGATCACCGGCGACCGCAGCGAGCACCACCTCGCCGACCGTCCCCGCAACAACCCGCACCGCACCTCGATCGGCATCGCGGCCATCACGTTCTACGGCCTGCTGTGGCTGCTGGGCGCCAACGACTGGATCTCGGCGAAGTTCCACATCTCGCTCTACACCACGACCGAGGTCGGCCGCGTGCTGATCTTCGTCGGGCCGGCGATCGCGTACTTCGTCACCTACCGCATGTGCATCGGCCTCCAGCGCCACGACGCGGACGTGCTGTCGCACGGCGTCGAGTCCGGCGTCATCAAGCGCCTGCCGCACGGCGAGTACATCGAGGTGCACGTGCCGCCGGCCGAGGACATCGCGGCGCACGTGCGCGGCAAGAAGGCCATCCCGGCCATCGCCGCCGCGCCCGACCGCGACGGCATCCCGCCGAAGGGCATGCGCGGCCCGATCGGCCGGCTGCGGGCCCGGCTCAGCGAGACCTACTCGGGCGACACCGAGGCGATCTCCCTGGACGGGCACGACGGTCACCACAACGGGCACGACGGCCACGGGGCGCCGCACGCGGCGGTGGGCGCCGGGCCGGCGGACGAGACGACCAAGTCGATCGGCCACTGACACATCGGCACACCGGCCGCCACGGCGGCCGGCCGCGGAGAGGGCCCGGGCGCACCACGCG
>NZ_JBEXGT010000026.1:0-125853 GCF_040607475.1 Sphaerisporangium sp. NPDC005288
CTCGGCGCGCGGGGCGCCGCCCGCGGGCGGGACGTAGTCGGCCTGGTAGGGCGGGAAGCCGTTGGGAGGCGTGTAGTCGGGGTGCGCGGCGTACTCCGAGGCGGCCGGTTGGGGGCCCGTGCTCGGCCCCGGCCCGGGGAGGTGATGGACGGACGGCACGGCCTGGTGGGGCACCTGGGGCAGGGCCGTCCCGAAAGGCTGCTCAGGGCGCGCGGACAGGCCGCCTCCCCGCCCCGGGAGCTCGCCCGGCGCGAGACCGGTGGGGACGGGGTGGTCGGCGGAGGCCGGGTGACCGGCCTCGGGACGGTAGCCGGCCCGCGCCCCCAGGTCCGGCGCGGCGTACTCGGGGCCCACCGCGTACTCGGAACCCGCCGGGAGATCAGGGCCGGCGGGGAACTCGGGGCGAGCGGGGAACTCAGGGCGGGCGGGGTGACCGGCGCTCGCCGGGTACCCGGGGCCTGCGGAGTGACCGGGATCGGCGGGGTACTCAGGGCTCGGGGAGTAAGCGGGGTGCTCGGGGTGGCCGGAGGCCGCCAGACGGTCCGGATGGTCGCCGCGGGCCGGGTAGTCGCCCTGCGGGACCTGGGCGGGGTAGTCCAGGCCCTGGGTCGGGTACTCCGCCTGCGGCGCCTGCTGGGCGTACGGCGCGTGCTCTGCGTGCTCTGTGTGCTCGGCCTGCCGGGCCGCCCGGGGCGCAGGCCTCGAGGGACGGCGGCCGCCGTGCGCGTCGTCCGCGCCCCGGCGGGGACGGGGGGCCACGAGCTTGTCCGGGACGGGCGCCGCGCCGCGCGCCACGAGCACGTCGTTCGGGCTCAGGGAGCCCACAGGGCCGGCGACGTCCTCACGCGGGTAGCCCTGGGCATGGTCGGACTGCCCGTCCGGATAGGAGTGGGGGTCGGCGTAGCCGTGCTCGTCGGGGTAGGCCTGGTCGTCGGCGTAGTGGTCCTCGTCGGGGTAGCCGTCCTCGGCCGGCACACCTGCGGGCCTGGCGTACTGCCCGGTGCCCGGGTACTGGGGGTACTCGGCGTCCTCGGCCTCGTCGCCGTAGTCCTCCTCCCCCTCGGCGTACTCGCCGCCCGCCTCCGCGTACCCCTCGTCGAGCGTGTCCAGCAGACGCCCGACGTCCTCCATCGGCATGCGGAAACTGGCGGTGCACATCTCGCCCCGCCAGAGACTGAGGACGAGCGTGCCGTCGTGCCAGGTGACCCGGAGCACGCGCTCCTGGCCTCGGGCGTCGAAGAACACCTCACCGAACGACGGCAGTGGGACAACTTCCGACATGGCAGACATAATGTGATTAAACGCCTTCGATGTCGAGTCTGAACTGCGAAGTCATCAGGACCAGCACTCCCCCGTGGTGCAGTCGTGGTGCACAGGTTGTAAGACGCGACCGGCCTGACGTCACGCTTGGTCACCACCTAACCAGGAAGCACCGGATGGATCGACTTAAAGGGACCATATCCGAGCGTAGGCGACGGGACGGATCCGTCGCCTTCAGAGTACAGATGCCCCCCGGCATTGACCCGCTGACGGGAGAAAAGGTAAGGGCGGGTGAGACATTCGACACATATGAGGAGGCATACGTCTGGCAGGTCGAGCAGAACGCCCGCCTGCACTCCACGGTCCCTTCGTCCCAGATCACCCTCCGACAGGTCTACATGCGCCGCCTCGACCGCGCCGGCCTGAAGCAGACGACCAAGGCCGACATGGAGCGGGCGCTGAAGCGGATGCCCGATGCGCTCCTGGACATGGAGATCCGCCGCATCACCCCCGAGCACATCACCCAGTGGGTCACCAGCGATCTCGTCAAGCGCGACTACAAGGCCACCACGATGCTGACCACCTCGGCCTACCTGTCCGGGGTCTTCACCTGGGCCCGGGACAACAACATCGAGACGATCGGCAACCCCGTCAAGGCGTGCGGTGCCAGCCGCCTCATCCGCCTGTACGCCCCGGACGACGACGAAGACGACTACGACGAGTGGTACACCCACCAGTTCGGGCGCGGGCCCGTGTGGACGCCTGAGCAGGTCCGCCACTTCGTCCTCAACGAGGACGCCTACCCCTACCGGGCCCTGGCCGCCTTCGTCGCCCTCCAGGCGACCAGGCGCGGAGAGACGATCGGCACCCGCTGGGTGAACTTCCACCCCGAGGACCGCAGAATCCGGGTGAAGGACAACATCACCTGGACCGGCACGACGGTGTTCGAGAACACCCCCAAGGGCGGCAAACGCCGCTGGGTCATCCTCGACGAGATGGTCCTGGAACTGCTCCTCAAGCACCGAGAAATGCAGGAGAAGGAGAAGGCCGAGTACCGCGAATGGGACGAGGCCGGGTGGGTCTTCACCCGGCGCAAGCACCACAAGAGCCCCGACTGGAAACCCGGGATTCACATGATTCCCACGACCATCACCAGCCGCGTGGGATACGGCAGCAAGAAGTACGGCTTCCCGGTCATCGGCCCGCACGGGCTGCGCCGGACATGGGCCACCATCGCCGAGGACATCGGAGTCCCCCGCAAGGTCCGCCGCGACGTCCTCGGCCACTCCGGGGATTCGATGACCGAGCGCTACACCCGCAGCAGCGTCGAGGAGATCCGCGAGGGCCTAGCCGCGGTCCGCAAGGTGATCTTCCCGGACTGGTCCCCGGGGAGCTGACGGACCTTTCCGAGAAGTCCGCCCTATAGCTCTATGACAGTGGGGAGTGAGGCTCTGGCCTCCTCCCCTTTGTCGTCTCCGGACTTCTCCAGGAAGTCCGCCCTATACAGGTTCGGTAGGGGGCAGAGGAGCGGCGCACCCATTCAGCGCGCTCCAGTCCTCGGCCAACGCCTGCCCGGACTTCTGGAAAAGTCCGCCCTATATGTTCTTAGAGTTAGTTAGTTACTAGTTAAAGAACCCCCTTCGGGGGTTGTACTCACAAACTACTAACTACTCAAGGATCGGCCTACAGGCCGATCCAACTAGGGGTTCTTTCTTCTTCCTAACCACCTCCGTACGTCTCCGACTCACGGAGGTGAGGATGCCCCGAGCACCTTCCAAGTGCCTGGAGGCCGGCTGTCGCCAGCCGGCCAAGCCCGGGAAGCCCAAGTGCGAGATCCACTACGTGCCCTGGTCGGTGACCAGTGCCCGGAACCTGGAGCGGCCCAAGAACGCCGCGACCTTGATACGACGAGCCCGACGCAGAGACCGAGAGCGCTGCTACGTCTGTGGCGGCCCCGGCCGGATCGTGGACCACGTCACTCCAGTCGCCGAGGGCGGCACCTGGGACCAGGACAACCTGCGCTGCATCTGCGAGCGCTGCCACGAGATCAAGTCTCGGCAAGAGGCTGCGAGGGGAAAGGCGCGACGACGATGAGCAACTGCGGCGGTATCTGCGGCACCTGCCCGATCCCCTGCTTCCTCCTGGAGGAGGAAGACCCGAACTTCTTCGAGTCCTTGGTCGAGCGGGGCCCGGAGGGCGACTTCGAGGATCTGTCCGACGACATGGAGGTCTCCGACACCACCGCCCTGGGCTGCGGCCGGTGGGACGACCCATCGGCCGACTGCCCGGTGGACTCCTGTGTCGGCAACTTCTTCTGCTACACCAACTACTCGGTCTGAAACTCCTACGCCAGCTAAGAGGCGAGCAGATCGAAGTGGAGCCGATAAGCCAGCCCTCAGTCAATCAAAGTCGCAGCCTCCATCGCCGAAGTCGCCCAAGTCGCCGAAGTCGTCCACGTCGTCCACGTCGTCCACATACCAGCGTCCATCGCCGCTCCTAGGGTTGGAATCGGCGTTCTCCGTGGAGGCCCACCGATCGGTGCCACAGAAGGGGGCACTGATGGCGATGATCAGTGAACCAATGCCATATAAGGCGACCCACCGTACCGCGAGGATAGCGATGCACACACTAAACGCAAAGTACCTGGAATCCAGCGTAAAGATGTGCCATGCGAAGGCGAGGCCGAGCGCGGCGACACCTAGCAGGACAGCCGCCACAACGAGGTAGAAGATCGCAGCAGACAGCCGCTTCGTTATGGGCCACGTCTTTGCGGGCGTTAGTAACGCGTCATTTGTCGGCACATCCAATGACATACGCGGATGCTACGCCACCCGTCTCCCATTTGCGCTACCCGCCGGGTGCGCATCACCTGTCCTCGGCAGTCCACAGCAGTGCCGTCGCTCGATCTTACAAGTGACCAGATCAGTGACTTTCAGAACCCGCACGCGAGAATCGTTGAGAGGTCTACAGCGTGGACTCGACCTCCTCGATCGAGGGCAGCGCCAGCCGCCGCGTTCAGCGGGTCCACCGCTCCAGCAGCATCGTGGGCTACGGCTACCGGTCTTGATCACAACAAGGGCAGTCCGCACAGAAACCGAGCCAGGGGCCGGTGGGTGCGGGCATGGTGCGCGCGAGGGCGGGTTCCGCGCACCGATACTTCTTTCTTCTATCTGAGGGCTGGTGAACATGGCGGCGAAGCACGCGAAGCCGAAGACCGACACGCCTGAGCCGGAGGCCAAGGACGGCCAGGAGGCCGAAGCCCCCGAGGGCTTCGAGCACCGCTCGACACGAGCCCGGTACCCGCGGAAGGACTAGCGATGGCAGGCCGCGGCCCGGCCCCCAAGGAGAACGCGGTCCGGCGCAACGCCGTTGACCTCTCCCACCTGGAGGGCGACGAAGACGTCCCCGACCGGCTCAAGAAGCTGTTCAAGCGCGACGGCTACTCGGTAGCCACCCAGCGCTGGTGGGACACCTGGGTCGAGTCCGACCAGGCCGAGTCGTTCAAGACGACCGACTGGATGCGGCTCCAGATGCTCGCGCCTCTGGTCGAGGCGTACTTCCGCCGGCCGGGCCACAACGCCCTGGCCGAGATCCGGCAGAACGAATCGCTCCTCGGTGCGACGGTCACCGACCGCATGCGCCTGCGGATGAACCGCAAGGACAGCGAGAAGGCCGGCTCGGACAAGCCGGACACGCTCCCCGAGAACGTCGCCGACTTCGAGCTGTACCGGTCGCTCGGCGGGGCCTGATCAAGACTGAAGCTCTCGCATTTCTGTTCGAGCTTTGCGTAGTTTCTCGACCTTCTGCCTTGCCTTCTCGGCCTCGACTTGGCCGTTGTACCAGGCGGCTTGGAGCTTCGGGAACCATTCACCGATCTTGTCAGGGTTCTTGAAAATGTAAACAACCATGCCAGCGACAGCAGTACCCCCGGCACCCGGCAGCAACACCTCCAGGCTGAGTGGGGAGTTCATCGAGATGCGGTCGAGAATTGCAGAGTTCTCGTGGCTGGCCTCATCGCGCACCATCGCCTTGATCTGTCGGAGTTTGACCCTCTCCTCAGCAAGGGAATTCACTCCCTCGCCAGGTGCTGGCGGGGTGCCGACTACGCGCTCCGTAGGCCCGAACCTGGGCGCCCGCGACGCCTCCCTCACGGCATGCGCGATGTTGATCACGCGGATGAGGTCATTAAGCGTCGTCAGAAGATCCACGACTTCACCCAACGAGGGCAGCCCGTAGCCAGGCTCTCTGATGGTCACTTCAAGCCTGCTATCTGCGCGGGTCCGTTGCTCAACCGATAAATCCGTCACAAATTCCAGATCGTAGTGCCCCCGGAGGGCCGGGGGGTGATGTCCTGTGCAGAGCGGGAACCTCCCCGAGGGAGTCCCCCACCCCACGCGAAGCCTGGGCTACCAGATCCTCCGCTGGGCCGAGCGGTACATCGTCCAGCCGGACGGCGAGAACGCCGGCCAGCCGTGGCAGTTCACCGTCGAGCAGAAGCGCTTCATTCTCTGGCTCTACGCGATCGATGATCGCGGCAAGTGGCGCTACAGCACCGCCTGCCTTCGCCGGTCGAAGGGCTGGGGCAAAACCCCGGTCCTGGTGGCCCTGGCCGTCATCGAGTTCATCGGCCCCTGTCGGTGCTCGCACTTCGATGAGAACGGCTTCCCGGTCGGGAAGCGAGTGGGCCTGCCCGGACCGGTTTCCAGGGTGTCCTGGCCTCCGTCCTGATCTCCGTCGGCACGGCGCTGACCGCGATCCAGCTCGAAGCCGACCTCGACTGGCGACTTCTGGGCCTGTCCCTCGGCCAGGCCGTGCTGACCGCCGTCATCTCGTTCCTGCACAAGGACAACTCCGAGGGCTCCGACACCACCGAGTGACCACTCAGGACCTTTCGCTCACGGGGTGCTTTGAGGGTACTTCCCGTCCTTCTCGAAGGCACCGACAGCATTCATCAAGGACGTCGTCAGCGTCGCTATGCCGACGAATGTAGCCGCCCCCCAAGCGACAGACACGTCCCCGGAAAGGTCGAAGCCTTCCCTGGCAACGATGAACGCCATCTCACCCATAACCAGGGAAAATAAGACGACTATAATCACGCAGAGAGTTACTCGAAGCTGCCTAGACACTCGACATCCCATTCGATCATCTGGGTCGAGGATGAAGTGAAGAATGAGCACACGCAAACCTCGACCCCTCGTCGGGGCATGGCTACCCGTCATTGATTGCGACAGGCAGCATGGGGGTAGCTATAACCGTTTTGCTACCAGGAGGTCGTTGGTGGCCGTCTTCTACTTCCGTGACAGACTTCCGCTGCTTCTGCGCTCAGCATAGCGAGGAAGGTTAAGGAGTGCACGCTGAACTCCGGGGGCCTCCTCAATCCAAGTGATGGGACCTGCTGGACCGTCCAGCCAAGACAGCGCTTCGAGTAACCCACGCAGCGAGAAGAAAGAACTCGACCCTCGCCCTTCGGGGCGGGGGTTTTCTTCGTTCTAGGGAGGACCCCGAGTGGCGGGGAGCTACCGCTTCAAGATTGACCAGGGCGCGACCGTACGGCGAGTCCTTCGCTGGCTCCGCTCCGCAGAGCCCGTAGACCTCAGCGGCGCCACGGCCCGCATGGAGATCCGTGCGACGGCCGGCGGGGCGCTGCTGCACCGGCTCGACACCGTCAACGGGGGCCTCACCCTCGGCGGCTCAGACGGCACGATCCTGATCTACATACCCGCCGACGTCTCCTCGGCATGGACGACCTTTCAGGGCGTCTACGACCTGGAGGTGGTCATGCCCGATGGGACCGTTGTCCGCCTGCTTCAGGGCTCGGTGGCCATCTCTGCGGAGGTGACGACCGGTGAGTGACGTCATCGAGATCGCGAATGACGGGATGCTCTCTTTCGAGTTCCCCGAGGAGATCGAAGTCGTAGAGGCCGGCTACCTGCCCGCAGGTGTCGGCGTGGGCCCGAAGGGCGATCGAGGCTACAGCGCCTACGAGATCGCCGTGCAGGGTGGCTTCGTCGGAACACAGACCGGATGGCTCGCGTCCCTCAAGGGTCCGGCCGGCACACCTGGTACGCCTGGCGCCCCCGGCGCACCGGGGCCGGCGGGCGCTGATGGGGCTCCCGGCCCGCAGGGACTACCCGGAATCCAGGGACCCGCCGGGACCGCAGGCCCGAAGGGCGATACCGGATCGCCAGGAGAGCAGGGGCCTCAGGGCTTCACTGGGGCTGACGGCGTGGACGGTGTTGACGGTGCGACCGCATACGAGCTGGCCGTGGCTCACGGCTTCGTGGGCACCGAGACCGAGTGGCTTGCCTCCCTTGTCGGCCCGCAGAGACCCAAGGGCGACCCTGGTGACCCCGGCTCGGGTGGCGGTGGCGGTGTGATCGTTCGCAAGAAGAACGCCTACATCACCTCCGGCAGCCTCAACCCCATCCCTGGAACTGGCCGCGGTATCTGGACCACGCTGGCTGGTTTCGAGATTGCGATCACCGCGCAGGCCGGCGACTGGGTGTCCATCAGGCCGTCATTCATGTGGAAGCCGATCGGCGACACCTACCTCGACATCGGGGTCATGGTCGGTTCCTCGGTGGTCCGCTACCTCTCCTCCGGCAACTCCGTGGCTGCCCTGGAAGGCGACCCCGCGCTCTATCCGGTCAGCGGCTTCAAGACGCACGGCTACGACAAGGGCTTCTTCGTGACGCCCGGCGACCTCGACAACGGCACGATCCGTTTCGTCCTCTCCTGCTCTGGAGCCGCTACCGGCATCCTCTACGCCGAGGCCGACTACCCCTTCTACTGGGAAGTCGAGTCCATTACGGGCGCTGTGCCCGGCTGACAACGAGCCCTCCCTCTTCCGACCGAGGGATTTTGTCATTTGAATTGCTAAACTGGTGGAGCGTAAGCTTTGCCCGAGACCTTCTTAACGGACCACCTGTGACAACTCTCTCCGGGAATTTCTCCAGCTAGTTTCGGGGTATCGCCGGGAATCAAATCACCTTGCAATTGAATCATGCCCCAACTCGTGGCCGGCCGTGCAATCCAATAAGCAGGGCTTAGAGACAAGAATCCATCTCCATACGAGCCCTCCATGGCAAATTTCCCCGGAGGGAAATTATACGAAGTCTCTGCGATTGCATGGAAACCAAACGTCGCAACCACCGTACCTGTGTCATCACGAAGTTTGATCACCAGCGTTAAGCCCGTCAGCCCTTGAGAGCAGCGATACAGGCCCTTCCAAGTCGTTTATGTTGTGCCCCTCCGAGAGAGCCGCAAGTCCCCCGGTCGTCGGACCGGGGGCTTTCGTCGTTTCAGGGGTCAGTCGTACGCCAGGTGCTCGAAGCACTTCATGGCGAGCTTCCGGTTGGGGAAGTACCGGGTGCGGTGCGAGTCGGGGCTGTTGCCGAAGTGGGACCGCTGGACGAACCAGCGGCCCGATCCGCCGGCCAGGGTGAAGGTCACCGTCCCGGCCCCCTCGATGTCCCCGTCTTCGCTGTCGAAGTAGCGAACCCGGGCCCCCTTGCGGTCCTGGGGAATGTCCCGCTTCCAGGCGAGCGCGTCAGGCTCGTAGGTCATGATCCGGCACGTCGGCGCGTGTCGCGCTCGCCGGAGTGAACAGGGTTCGGCGGTGGCTCCTTGGCCATGTTGAACGTACCCTCCATGTCGGCGGAGTTGAGAAATAAGTCGCGAAGTGTGTCACCTGGTGGCCGATATGTGAACTTCAAGTCGAAACGATCAAGAATCATGAAGCGCTAACATGTGGGCAGTTACGAGCGAAAGGACCCCGGTGGAAGAAATACGAGACGAGAAGTGGGAACTCGAAGAGGCAGACCGGGAGGAGATGAGAAGATATCTCCAGATTGAAGATCCCGCCCCTGCTAGTGGGCCCTTGGATTTGCTGGATGTCTTGAGCGCACTTGGGGGCCCTACCGCCGCAGCCACAGTTCTCGTCACCTGGCTGCGCAACCGGAAGTCGAAGATAAAGCTGAAAATCACCAACAAGGACGGAACGATCCTGGAGTTCGACGCCGAGGGTGCCGAAGATCCCGTAGCTATGGCTGAGGCTTTGGCCATGCAACTGCGCACCACGCGCAGTCTTGATCTCGCGGATGGTGAGCAATACCTCGACCTAGCCGCCGCATACAACGAGTTGCACCAGCTAGCAGGCGAGCTAGCTAGGGAGCGTCTGCATTCCGGGCCAGCTACGGAAGATGGGACAGAGCCTCAGTAACCGCGATCTAGACGGGTTTGTTCGCATGGGACAGACGGCAGAGCGTCTGAAGGTTGGTCAGTTCCCTGGGCTGAAGATGTCGCCGCACATGCCGCACAGCAGTGCGCCCTGCTCGATCTGCTTGGGGGTGACCTGGATCTTCCGTGCCGGAACGCAGCCGCAGGCCACGGCCTGACGCTGACCCGCTCGACCAGTAGCCGCGGCGACCCCGGTCACGGCCATCGGGAGGTGGCCCACCTTGGCCTCATCCAGGGCCCGGATCGTCTCTGCGTACTCCTCGGCCGTCGCCTCGGTGACGGTGCAATCCGAGTACCCGAGCGATGAGGACGGCGTCTCCGGACGCCTCAGCCCCATCTCCTCGGCCAGGGTCGCGAACTTCGCGTTGTGGTAGCGGTTGCCCGACCGCGACGTGTCCTTGATGCCCCGGGCAGGCGCCAGCGAGTGCGCCGCCTCGTGGAGAACCGTCTGGAGCACAGGGGCCGCGCCCTGCGCCAGCAGCTCCCCCGCGATGAACAGCTCGGGAGCCGCGCCATCAGCGAGCTGCCAGCGCTCGGGCCAGTGGTGGCCCCAGCGCATCCGCCTGCCCTGGGCGGCCGTGCCGGTGATGAGCACGGCGTCAGGCACCTCTTCGTGCCGGGCCTGTACGTCCTTCCACATGGCTTCCAGGGCCGTGATGATCCGGCTGCCCGCGTCGGGCATGGCTGTCTCCTCTCTTGGCGTGTCCACGCCAGGGATGTGAGTCGGCGGCCGAACGGCCTTGACCGAGCGCGAGCTGGGGCCCGCGCGCGATCAGGGGTGTTGGGATGCCTCAGACGGCGACGGCCAGGCCGTCCGTGACCTGGGCGGAGTCCTCAAGCCAGGTGAAGAGGGTCGCGGGGCGTCCGCCTTCGCTGCGCATCTTGCTGGTGCGGATCTGCTCGCAGCTCTCGACGATGGCCCGGATCTCGGCCGCTCGAACCCGCTGGAATCGGCGAGCAACCTCGGTGGAGGTCACAGCCGACTCCCCGGCCTCGCGGATGTACGCGACGATGCGCGCGGGGATGTCGCTGCCGTCCGACTCGGCCTCAGGCAGGGTGTACGTGACCGTCTCAACCATGTACTGCACCAGGGCCAAGGCCGCGTCGAAGTCCTCGACCTTCAGCTCGGTGCGCTTGTCGGCCAGGCAGTACAGACCGGCGATGCGGATCATGTACGCCATGGCCCGCTCGGTGTACTGGCCCAGCTCCTCGTTGCCGGTGGTGAGCCCGTCGCAGATCTCGCGGTGCTTAAGCTCGAAGATCTCGGCGACGTCGGCGGGCACCGTGATGTCGGTGACCTCCTGGGCGAAGTTCACCATGGACCGGAAGCGGTTACCCAGCATCTTGATCGTCTCTTCGGAGTTCTCGGCGCTGAACACCGGGAGCTTCTTCGATCGGGTGACCCAGAGCGGGAAGAAGCGGTTGTACGTACCGCCCGTCGCGTCCTTGGACCCACTGATCGCGCCCCAGTTCTTCGGCTGGACATGGCCGACGATCGCGACGTGGGGCTTCATGATTACCAGGTCCGTCTGGCTGGTCTTGTGGTTGATCGTTGACCCGTCCCACGCCTTGCGGAGGTAGATCCCGATCTTCGTGTCCCGCTTGCTGTTGGAGATGAACGAATCCATCTCCTCCTCGATAAACAGCACCGGGGAGGCGACGTTCCGGATCGAACGCTCCGACAGCTCCCCGGCGAAGCCGAGGCCCGTGGCGGGGCAGCCATAGACGCTCGCACACTGGCCCCAGAAGCGGGCAGGCGAACGGCGGATCGCCCTTGACCCCCCGAGACCCGGCCCCGCCAGTCTGCCACGCCGTCCGCGACCGGGGTTCCGGAATGCCGAGATGGACCCGGAACGCGCCGCGGGTCGGCTGGGCGCTCCGGGCACGGCGACCCCCGTGGGGCCGGTAGCGTTGCATGCCGTGCTCGACGACTCCCTCAGCGCCCTCGAAGGCGTCCCCGACGACGTCACCGGCCACGCCCCCGGCCGCACGACCGGCCACGCCCGCGACGCCGCCGCCCCCGGGGAGGACGGCACCGGCGGGGACGACCTGGACGGACACGACGCCGGGTACGGCGGGCACCCGGCGTCCGGCGCGGACGACTCCGGGTACGGCGCGGACGACTCCGGGGAGGAGTTCGAGAACTCCGAGGACTCGGAGGAGGACTTCGAGGACCTCGAGGACTTCGAGGAGGAGGAAGACCTGCCGCCCGTGGGCGAGCTCCTGCGGGCCGCGGTCACGGGTGTCGGAGGAGCCGAACGGCCTGGCCAGGTCGCCATGGCGGAGGCCGTCCGGCACGCCATCGAGCACGACGAGCACGTCGCGGTGCAGGCGGGCACCGGTACGGGCAAGTCCCTCGCCTACCTCGTGCCGGCGGTCAGGCACGCCATCGAGTCCGACAGCGCCGTCGTCGTCTCCACCGCCACCATCGCCCTCCAGCGCCAGCTCGTGGACCGCGACCTGCCCCGGCTCGCCGCTTCACTGGCCGACCATCTGCCCCATGAGCCACAGTTCGCCATCCTCAAGGGCAGAAGAAACTATCTCTGCCGCTACAAGCTGACCGCCGCCTGGCCGGACGACGAGGGCGACCAGCTCTTCGACCCGCGCGAGGTCAGCGCCACCGGCCGCATGGTCCAGCGCATCCAGGAGTGGGCCGAGGAGACCGAGACCGGCGACCGCGACGAGCTGGTGCCCGGGGTCAACGAGCAGGCGTGGCGGCAGTTCTCCGTCAGCGCCAAGGAGTGCCTGGGCGCGCAGCGCTGCCCGAGCGGCGCCGAGTGCTTCGCCGAGCAGGCCAGAGAGCGCGCGGGCCAGGTCGACGTCGTGGTCACCAACCACGCGCTGCTGGCCATCGACGCCATGGAGGAGTTCGCCGTCCTGCCCGACCACGACGTCGTCGTGGTGGACGAGGCCCACGAGCTGGTCGACCGGGTCACGAGCGTCGTCACCGACGAGCTGTCCGACGTCACGGTCTCGGCGACCGTGCGCCGCGTCGGGCGGCTCATCGAGCAGGGCGTCGCCGACCGCCTCCAGGAGGCGGGTGAAGATCTCAAGGCGCTGCTCGCCGCCGCGCCGCCGGGACGGCTGGACCAGCTCCCGCAGGTCCTCGGCGTGACGCTGTCGGTCCTGCGGGACGCCGCGTTCGCGTGCCTCACCGCCATGGGGTCTCGCGGCGGGGACGGCTGGGGCGGCGGGCGCGACAAGGACGATCCCGAGACGGCCGGGCAGCGCAAGGCGGCCTTCACCGCGCTGGACGACGTGCACGACACGGCCGTGCGCATCCTGGACGCCTTCGGCGGCGACTCCGAGGTCGACCGCGCCGAGGTCGTGTGGCTGGAGGGCGCCACCGAGCGCCGTCCCGCCGTGCTCAAGGTCGCGCCGCTCAGCGTCGGCGGGATGCTCCGCGACAAGCTGTTCGCCGACCGCACCGTCATCCTCACCAGCGCCACGCTCGCCCTCGGCGGCACCTTCGACGGCATGGCCCGCCAATGGGGCCTCGGCCCCGCCCGCCCGGCCGCCGCCCCCGACCGTCCCGCCGGCGAGGAAGATCTGCGGCCGGCGCCCACGGCCGAGAGCGGTCCGGCGCGATCGGCCGCCGAGCGGCAGCAGTCCTCCGAGACGGCGGAGCGAGGTCCCGACCGGCAGGGCGCCCCAGGGCAGACCCGAGAGCCCGGCCAGGAGGGCGCCCCTGGCCAGGGCCGAGAGCCCGGCCGGCAAGGCGCCACAGGGCAGGGCCGAGGGCCCGGCCATGAGGGCGCGCCAGGCCAGGGCGAAGGGCCGAAGCGCAAGGCGTGGACCGGCCTGGACGTCGGATCGCCGTTCGACCACGCCCGCAGCGGCATCCTCTACATCGCCCGGCACCTGCCCCAGCCGGGCCGTGACGGTCTGCCCAAGGAGTACCTCGACGAGATCGCCGAGCTGATCGAGGCCGCGGGCGGGCGCACGCTCGGCCTTTTCTCCTCCATGCGGGCCGCCAAGGCCGCCACCGAGGCGCTGCGCGAACGGCTCGGCGTGCCGCTGCTGTGCCAGGGCGACGACTCGACCTCCCTGCTGGTCAAGCAGTTCGCCGAGGACCCGGCCACCTGCCTGTTCGGCACCCTGTCACTGTGGCAGGGGGTCGACGTGCCCGGCCCCTCGCTGAGCCTGGTGATCATCGACCGCATCCCGTTCCCCCGGCCGGACGACCCGCTGGCCTCGGCCCGCCAGCGGCACGTGGCCGCACGCGGCGGCAACGGGTTCATGGCCGTCGCCGCCACCCACGCGGCCCTGCTGCTGGCCCAGGGGGCGGGGCGGCTGCTGCGCGGCCAGGACGACAAGGGCGTGGTGGCCGTACTCGACCCCCGCCTCGCGACCGCCCGCTACGCCGGCTTCCTGCGCGACTCGCTGCCGCCGTTCTGGGCCACCACCGACCCCCAGAAGGTCCGCGCCGCCCTCCGCCGCCTCACCAGCACCCCGTCATAGACCCCGCCCCCACCCACCCAACGACGACCCCGGCGCGCCTTCCCACGACGCCCGCCGCAAGCCCGGACCACACGGCACACGCACCGCTCCGCCGTTTCAGAGCACAGAAGAGAAAGACGCGCCCGATCGGCCCGCCGCCCTGCGTCACCGTCCCGCCCGCACCCGGGACGCGGCGGCGGCGAGAAGCAGGACGGCGGCACCGGCGCCCTCCTACAGCGCCCAACGCGAGAACAGGCGGAATGCACGTCTTTCCCCATCAAGCGCACAAAAGCGACGGACGTGCCCAGCCAGCCCGCCGCCCTTCGTCACCGTCCCGCCCCCACCCGGGGCGCCGCGGCGGCGAGAAGCAGGACGGCGGCACCGGCGCCCTCCTGCGGCGCCCGACGTGGGAACGGGCGGGATGCGTGCCTTTCGCCGTCAGGCGTACGGTTCGAGGTCCGGACGCTTGGGGGTGACGGTGTCGCCCGAGGAGGTGCCGCGCAGGCGGCGGCCTACCCACGGGAGCAGGTGCTCGCGGACCCAGAGCCGGTCCTCGCGCAGCTTGGCCCTGCGGTCGACCTGCTCGCGGGGCGGCCAGATGTGGCGCCAGTCGTCCTGCGACGGCACCCCCAGTACCTCGCAGACCTTCGCGGCGACGAAGCGGTGGCCCTCGGCGTTCATGTGCAGGCGGTCCTCGCTCCAGGCCCGCCAGTCGCGCAGCGCCTGCATCGACCACTGGTCGACCAGGTGACAGCCGTACAGGTCGGCGATGGACCGGACGTGCAGGTAGAACACCGCGCACCGGCCGCGCACCTGGCGCATCAGCGGCGTGTCGCGCGGGTCCACGCCGGTGAACAGCACGACGTCGGCGCCGGCACCGCGCAGGTCGCGGACGGCCCGCGCGAGGGTCTTGGCCATGCGGTCGGGGTCGGCGCCCGGCCGCAGCAGGTCGTTGCCGCCCGCGCACAGGCTGACCAGGTCGGGCTTCAGCTCGATGGCGGCCGGCACCTGCTGCTCGACGATCTGGTCCAGCAGCCTGCCACGCACGGCGAGGTTGGCGTACCGGAAGTCGGGCCGCAGCGCGGCGAGCCGCTCCGCCACGCGGTCGGCCCAGCCCCGGAAGTGCCCGTCGGCGCCGGGGTCGTTGAGCCCTTCGGTGAAGCTGTCGCCGATCGCCGCGTACGAGGTGTACGGGCTGCCGGACGGGTGCGGTTCCGTCGTCACCGTGCGTCCTCCGCGATGGCGCGCAGGGCCAGCTCGTAGGAGCGAAGCCCGAACCCGGCGATCGTGCCCGTGGCCACCCCGGCGACGACCGAGGTGTGCCGGAACTCCTCGCGGGTGGCCGGGTTGGTGATGTGCACCTCGACCAGCGGGGCGGTGCGCTGGGCGATGGCGTCGCGCAGAGCGTAGGAGTAGTGGGTGAAGGCGGCGGGGTTCAGCACCACGGGGATCGCGCCGTCGGCGGCCTCGTGGAGCCAGGAGACCAGCTCGGCCTCGTCGTTGGTCTGCCGGACGTCGACCGACAGCCCGAGCTCCCTGCCGGTCTGGCGGCACAGCGCCTCGAGGTCGGCGAAGGTGTCCGCCCCGTACACCTCCGGCTCGCGCGTGCCGAGACGCGACAGATTGGGACCGTTGAACACGAAGACCGTTCTCATCTCACCTTCGCCGCCTGCTCGTACCCGTCAACGCCGCCGCCGAGTTCGGTACGCGGATCGGCACGCTTCCCGCGAACCCCGCCGTCCTTGGCCGAGCGACGCTGCGAGCGTGTCGTCCGCGTACCCGCCGTCATCGCGCGATCTCGCGGAACGCGGCCTCCAGCAGCTCCTCCGAAGGATCCTCCAGGCGGGTGACCTCGGCCACCTCGTCCAGGATCACGAAGCGCTGCCGGGCCCCGCGGTTCTTCTTGTCGACCCGCATGTGGTCGCGCAGCTGGGACCACACCTCTGAGCGGTAGGCCGTCGGCAGCCCCACCGAGGCGAGGATCGAGCGGGTGCGCTCGACCAGCCCCGCGGGCGCGTGCCCCGCCAGCCGCGACAGCTCGGCGGCGTAGACCATGCCGATGGACACGGCCTCGCCGTGCCGCATGCGGTAGTCCTCGACGCGTTCGATGGCGTGGGCCAGCGTGTGGCCGTAGTTGAGGATCTCGCGCACGCCCGACTCGCGCAGGTCGGCCCCCACGACGTCCGCCTTGACCTGCACCTTGCGCTCGATCAGCTCGCGGGTGTGCCGGCCCTCGGGCGTCCGCGCGCCCTCGGGGTCGTCCTCGACCAGCAGCAGGATCTCCGGGTCGGCGATGAAGCCGCCCTTGATGATCTCGGCGAGACCGGCGACGTAGTCCTCCCGGGGCACCGACACCAGCGTCGCCAGATCGCACAGCACCCCGGCCGGCGGGTGGAAGGAGCCGACGAGGTTCTTGCCCTCGGGGGTGTTGATGCCGGTCTTGCCGCCCACCGCGGCGTCCACCATGCCGAGCAGGGTGGTGGGCACCTGCACGACCTTGACGCCGCGCAGCCAGGTGGCCGCGACGAACCCGGCCAGGTCGGTGGTCGCCCCTCCGCCGACGCCGACGACGGCGTCCGTGCGGGTGATCCCGTGCCGGCCGAACGCCGACCACAGCTCGGCGGCCACGTCGACCGACTTGGCGCGCTCGCCGTCGGGGACGGGCAGCGGCACGACCGTGTGCCCGGCCGTGGACAGGGCGCCGCAGACCGGACGGGCGATCTCGGGAAGGCCGGCCGGATGCACCACCGCGACCGTGCCGACGCCGTCGCCCAGCAGGCCGGGCAGCTCGGCCAGCACGCCCGTGCCGACGACCACCTCGTAAGGGCGCTCGCCCTTGACCGTGATGCGGGTGCTCGTCATGCCGGCAGCCCCTTGACGATCTCGTCGGTGATCTCTTCGGGCGTGCGGCCGTCGGTGGCCACGATGAGCGAGGCGAGCCGCTCGTAGACCGGGCGGCGTTCCTCCATCAGCCGCTTGAGCTGACTGCGCGGGTTGAGCACCAGCAGCGGGCGGGCCTGCGCCAAGCCGACGCGCTGGACGGCGTCGGCCAGGCCGACCTGCAGGTAGACCACGGGGTGCCCCGCCAGGAGCTCCCGGGTCGCCTCGCGCAGGATGGCGCCGCCGCCGAGCGACAGCACGCCGTCGTGCTCGGCGAGCGCCCGGCGCACGGCCTCGGCCTCCAGCTCGCGGAACCGCTCCTCGCCGTCCTCGACGAAGACGTCGGAGACAGGCTTGCCGGCCACGGCCTCGACGTCCTCGTCGGTGTCGCGGAAGCCGGTGCCCAGGCGGCCGGCCAGCAGGCGGCCGATGGTGGACTTGCCCGACCCGGGCGGGCCGATGAGCACAGCTCTGGGAGAGGTCACTTGATCACCATCGACGACAGGTAGCCGGAAAGGTTGCGGGCGACCTCCTCCACGGAGTCGCCACCGAACTTCTCGACGGCCGCGTCGGCGAGCACCAGCGCGACCATCGCCTCAGCGACGATACCGGCGGCGGGGACCGCGCACACGTCGGACCGCTGGTTGATGGCCTTGGCGGCCTCGCCGGTGCGCACGTCCACCGTCGACAGCGCGCGGGGCACCGTGGAGATCGGCTTCATGGCGGCGCGCACCCGCAGCGGCTCGCCGTTGGTCATGCCGCCCTCGACGCCGCCCGCCCGGTTGGTGATGCGGCGCACACCCTCGGCGGTGTTCTCGATCTCGTCGTGGGCCTGCGAGCCCCGGCGGCGCGCGGTCGCGAAGCCGTCCCCGACCGCCACCCCCTTGATCGCCTGGATGCCCATGAGCGCCCCGGCCAGGCGCGAGTCCAGGCGGCGGTCCCAGTGGACGTAGCTGCCGAGCCCGGGCGGCAGCCCGTACGCGATCACCTCGACGACCCCGCCGAGCGTGTCGCCGTCCCTCTTGGCCGTGTCGATCTCGGCGATCATCGCCGCGCCCGCCTCGGCGTCCAGGCAGCGCACCGGACTTTCGTCCACGGCGGCCAGATCGCCGGGCATGGGGATCATGCCGTCCGGCGCGTCGGCCGTGCCGATGGACACCACGTGGCTGACGATGTCGACGCCGAGCGCCTGCTTGAGGAAGTTGCGGGCGACCTGGCCGAGGGCCACCCGGGCGGCCGTCTCGCGGGCGCTGGCCCGGTCGAGGATGGGACGGGCGTCGTCGAAGCCGTACTTCTGCATGCCCGACAGATCGGCGTGCCCGGGACGCGGACGCGACAGCGGCGCGTTGCGGGCCTGGGCGGCCAGCAGGTCGGGATCGACCGGATCGGCCGCCATCACCGTCTCCCACTTGGGCCACTCGCTGTTGCCGACCCTGATCGCCACGGGGCTGCCGAGCGTGCGGCCGTGGCGCAGGCCGCCGACGATGGTCACCTCGTCCTGCTCGAACTTCATGCGCGCGCCGCGGCCGTACCCGAGGCGGCGCCGCGCCAGGGCCTGCTCGACGTCGGCGGTCGTGACCGCCACTCCGGCGGGCATCCCTTCCAGGATCGCGACGAGTTCAGGGCCGTGGGACTCACCTGCGGTCAACCAGCGCAACATGATGACAAGTCTTCCATGCACGGCCCACTGCCCTCACCCCGCCGTCCACCATGTGATCACGCGCCGCTCACGGACCGGCGGGACCAGGCACGCCGCACCCACCGTCCACCATGGGTCACGCGCCGGTCAGGGGGACGGTGAGACCAGCAGGGCGGTGAGGGTGCCGAGCAGGATGAACGGCCCCAGGGGGAACTGGCTCTTCAGCGTGCCGCGGCGGGTCGCGAGCAGGCCGACGGCGTACAGGGCTCCGAGGAACTGCCCGGCGATCGCGCCCGCGAGCCAGGCGTCCCAGCCGAGGGCGCCGGTGAGCATCCCGGCGAGGCCCGCGAGCTTCACATCGCCCAGCCCGAGCGAGGCCGGGCGGGCGAACCACAGCACGGCGTAGGCGCCGGCCAGGGCGAGGCCGCCGAGCAGCGCGTCCCCCAGCCGTCCCGTGGGGACCAGCAGGGCGGCGACGATCGGGTACGAGGGCAGGGTCAGCACGTCGGGCAGCCGCTGGGTCCGCCAGTCGATCATCGCGAGCGCGCAGCCCACCAGGGTCATGTACAACCAGGCGGCGACCAGGCCATCGCCCTCCAGCCGCCACACGACCAGCCCGACCACGGCCGCCACCGCTGCCTCGACCACCGGCGGCCACGCGGGCACGGGCGCTGCCCGCACCACCCGCCGGAACGCCTCCCGCCCCTCCGCCCAATACACCCCACGGCCCGGCCCCTGGGACCCGGCCTGATCCTGAGGCGCGGTGCGGTCGTGAGGTTCCGCCTGGTCGTCAGGTCCGGCCTGGTCGTCAGGTCCGAACTCGTCGTGAAAGCGGGACTCGTCGTCAGGTCGGGTGGCGGCAGGGGTGAAAGCGCCGGCCAGGACGCGGACGTAGGCTCCGGCGAGCAGACCCGCGAGCGCGGCCTCGGCGACGATGAGGCTCACCCGCCGACCTTAGTGCCCCGGCGGTCGCCTCTCCCGCGAAACGGCGGTCATCTCGCGTGTCGGCGCAGGCGGGGCAGCAGGCCGCGTCTGCGCTCGGGGACGCGGGCCACCGTCACCTCGGCGTGCCGGGACAACTCTTGCAGCATCGGCGCGAGGCCGTCGTCGCCCGCCGGCATCCGGCCGATGGACGCCAAGGCGTGCAGCAGGCCGCCCTCGATCGCGAACGGCACCGGGCCCGCGACGTCGACCATCACGGCGGCGGCGTCCTCGCTCAGCGCGGCCCGGCAGACCTGGGGCGTCACCGCCTGGATGGGCCGGGCGTCGGCGCGCCACAACTGGAGCGACGCGACGCCGGTGAAGGCGGGGACGGCCTTCCTGCCGTCGGCGCCGACCAGCACCGGCAGCGCCATCTCGCTCTCTTTCTCCTGCTTGAGCCCGTGTTCGCCGACCTCGGCCCGCGTCAGAAGCGCGACCACCGGGACCAGCAGGCGCGCGGTGCTCAGCGCGGACGCCACCGCGGCCGCGTCCCCCGTGCCCGCGGCGAAGGCGGCCAGCGCCGCCGCCACGGACGCGTCTGCGCCGCCGTCGTCGTCGGGGACCAGGGGCTGCGGAATGCTCGGCACGACTCACGAGCCTACCCACCTCCGCTCCCCTCCCCGGTACGCGGCCACAGGGCGGCTGAATCGGCGGATGTATCCGAAGGGACGGCTCTTCGTGGGCAGATGTCGCCAATGAGGGGGACGTGCTGCTCTCGATAGCTTCGGGCTGTGGGTGAACGCGTCCTGATCGCTCTCGGCGGCAACGCGATGACCGCGCCCGACGGCAGCGCCTCCCCGCTCGACCAGCGCCGGGCCATCGAGCGGGCCATGGCGCAGGTGTCCGCGCTCATCGCCGGCGGCCACCAGGTCGTCCTGACCCACGGCAACGGCCCCCAGGTCGGCAACCTGCTGCTGAAGAACCAGCTCGCCGCCGAGGTCGTGCCCCCTGTCCCGCTCGACTGGTGCGGCGCGCAGACCCAGGCCACGATCGGGGTGCTCATCCTCAACGCCCTGGGCCACCCGGCGGCCGTCGTGGTGTCCCGGACCCTGGTCGACCTCGCCGACCCCGCGTTCGCCGCGCCCGTCAAGCCGATCGGCAGGTACTTCACCGAGGCCGAGGCGCGCAGGTTCGAGCAGTTCGGGCAGACCTGGCGCGCGTTCCCCGGCAGGGGTTTCCGGCGCGTCGTGGCCTCGCCGGAACCGCTGGAGATCCTCGACGCGCCCGCCGCCCTGGCCCTGATGGACGCCGGGTACACCGTCGTGGTCGCCGGAGGCGGCGGGGTGCCCGTCGCCCGTCAGGCCGACGGCTCGCTCAAAGGCGTCGAGGCCGTCGTCGACAAGGACGCGGCCGCGGCGGTGCTCGCGGGCGCCGTACGGGCGAGCGTGCTGGTCGTGGCCACCGACGTGCCCGCCGCCGTCGTGGGGTACGGAACCGGCCAAGCCCGCCCCATCGGCCGCACCACCGTCGCCGAGCTGCGCGAGTTGCAGGCGGCGGGGCACTTCGCGAGCGGCAGCATGGGACCCAAGGTGGAGGCCGCGCTACGGTTCGCCGAGGCCGGCGGCCGGTCCGTGATCACCTCCCTGGAGCACCTCGGCGAGGCGCTGAACGGCGCCGCCGGCACGGTGGTCGGCCGGTGAGCCGGACCGGCCGACGCCGCGGCCGGTGGGGAAGATGGACCGACGTAGCGGAGCGAACGACCGAAGGGTAGGAGATATGCCGGATCCGATCGAGGTGCGCAAGGTCACCATCGAGAGCGTCACCGACGCCTCCGGGCTGGAGAGGCTCATCGACGACGGGGTGATCGACGCCGACCGGGTGCTCGCCGTGATCGGCAAGACCGAGGGGAACGGCGGTGTCAACGACTACACCCGCATCCTGGCCGACCGCGCGTTCCGCGAGGTGCTGATCGCCAAGGGCACCCGGACTCCGGAGGAGGTCGCGCAGGTGCCCCTGGTGTGGTCCGGCGGCACCGACGGGGTGCTCAGCCCGCACGCCACGATCTTCGCGTCGCTCGACCCGTCCACGGTGGAGCCGTCGGACGAGCCGCGCGTCTCCGTCGGCGTGGCCATGAGCGAGGTCATCCTCCCCGAGGACATCGGCCGCCCGGCGATGGTGGAGAAGGTCGCCGCCGGCGTGCGCGAGGCCATGAAGATCGCGGGCATCGAGGATCCGGCCGACGTCCACTACGTGCAGACCAAGACCCCGCTGCTCACCCTGGCCACGATCACCGAGGCCAAGTCGCGCGGCCAGGAGGTCGTGATCGAGGACACCGGCCCCTCCATGGACATCTCCAACTCCACGACCGCCCTGGGCATCGCCGTCGCCCTCGGCGAAATCGAGATGCCCACGGCCGGGCAGATCCACAAGGACCTCTCGCTGTACTCCAGCGTCGCCTCGTGCTCCTCCGGCGTCGAACTCGACCGCGCCCAGATCGTCGTCGTCGGCAACGTGCGCGGGATCGGCGGGCGTTACCGCATCGGGCACAGCGTGATGAAGGACGCGCTCGACGCCGACGGGATCTGGGAGGCGATCCGTGGCAGCGGCATCGACCTGCCCGACCGGCCGCACCCGAGCGACCTCGGCGACCGGCTCGTCAACGTGTTCATGAAGTGCGAGGCCGACCCCAGTGGCCGGGTGCGCGGACGCAGGAACATCATGCTCGACGACTCCGACGTGCACTGGCACCGGCAGATCAAGGCCACCGTCGGTGGCGTCGCGGCCAGTGTCACCGGCGACCCGGCCGTCTTCGTGTCCGTCGCCGCCGTCCACCAGGGCCCCTCTGGCGGCGGCCCCGTAGCCGCCATCGCCGACCTCGGCTGACAGTGAGGATGGCCGACCTCGACTGTCAGTGAGGATGTAGGTGAGCGCCTCCCGGTGGGTGCGACCGGTCACCTGACAGCGAGGCACCGATTCGATCCGGGGCACCGGGGGCGAGCATCCGGGACCCACAGCGGCTGCTCTTCCCTGGTGGCGCTTCCGGACCCGGTCCCCCCGGTGGGGGTGATGGTGATCGCGGGAGTGCCTTACTCGGTGCCGGATCTCCAAGCCGACGGACACCAGCGGCTGCTGCTGAGGACAGCGGGACCGCCTTCCGCCCTCTTCCGCCGCATACCACCCCCTTCCGCCGCCACTCCCGTCTTCCGGCGCCACTTCCGCCGCCTTCCGCCGTCCCATCCGCCGCCTCTTCCGCCGTCTTCCGCGCCCTTCATCGCTCCCCGTGGCGGACAACCGGGGTGGGCAACAACCCTCGGACCACCCACCTGCTTGCGGGGCGGGACCGGATTCTGTCGAACCGCCGGCGGGGTCGGGGCACGAGTCTCGTACGCGAATGCCGCGCATTCGTTGTGCCGGATTTCACCACGAGCCCGACGTACAGGGCAGAATCGGGCCGTGGAGTCCCAGAGATTCGAGCGCGACGAAGTCGCCGCCGCCATGGCCGCCCGCCGCGAGCTCGGCCCACAGTACGAACTCGAGCTCGCCGAGTCGCTCGTCGACCGCGTCAACGCGGTGATCGACGCGCGGCTCGCCTCGGCCCCGGCCAAGCGTCAGGGGCCCGACTGGGCACAGATGGCCCTCGGCCTGGGGTCGCTGGCCATGTCGATCCCGCTGGCCGCGATCGTGGCCCGCGTCCCGTCGCCAGGCCCCGTCCTTCTCCTGGTGTTCGCGCTCATCGCCGCGGTCAACGTGGCCTACGCGCTGAGCAAGATCACCGGCCGCCGGCAAGACTGACCACGGGGCCGCGGCGCCCGGCCCACAACACCCAGGCCGCAGCCACTCGCCGGGCCGCAGCACCCCGGCCGCAGCACCAGGGCCGCACCCCCGCCGCCGTTCCGCGCCCTCGGACGCCGCTCCCGTGAGCCTTCGGCCTTGGAGCGCGCCGGGCCTCACACCGGTACGGCGAACCCCCACAGGACCTGGGCGATCTCGTCCACCTCGGTGAACGCGCCGGAGGCCACGGAGGTGACCAGGTCGTGGACCGCGTCGTCATCGCTGTCCACCTCGACGCCGTTGCAGGCGAGGAACACCACGGTGCAGACCCAGGCGACCTGCCGCGCGCCACGCTCGAAGGGATGGTGGACGGCCAGCGAGTGCAGCAGTGCCGCCGCCTTGACCAGCACGTGTGAGTAGGCCTCGTGGCCGAACATGGACGCCTGCGGCCGGTGCACGGCCGAGTCGAGCAGCCCGATGTCACGCAGACGAGGCGGAGCACCGAGCGTCACCCGTGCCAGATCCACCACCTGCTCCATGGTCAGGTAGCGCGTCACCGGCGCGCCGGTGGGGTGTGGCCGGTCATTCGGCGAGCCGGTCGAGGACCGAACGCCAGCGGCTCGCCGCCGCGAGGCCCAGACGGCGGACCTCCTCGTCGGCGTCGTGCCGGGCGATGTACTCCTCGACGGCCGACTGCACGACCTGCTGGAGGCTGCGCCCCTCCTTCTCCGCGCGCCGGCGCAGGGCCTCGGTCTGCTCCTCACTGAGGCTGAGCGTCATGGCCAATACCTCCACGGTACGCATCCGGTGTCGGCGTCACGCTTGGACACGGTGAGTGTATGACCATTTACACCGGGTGTCAGTGCTTTCTACTCGGCCCGTCCCAGGCGGGCCAGCCGCATGACGGCCTCGTCGATGATCTCGTCCTTCTTGCAGAAGGCGAAGCGCAGGAAATGCCTGCCGAGCTCGGGGTGGTCGTAGAACACCTGGGTCGGGACGGCGACGACGCCCGCCAGCTCGGGCAGCCGCCTGGCCAGCTCGGCCCCGTCGGTGAAGCCGAGCGGCCGGATGTCGGTCTGCACGAAGTACGTCCCCGCCGGCCGGTAGACGCCGAAGCCCGCCGCCGACAGCCCCGCCATGAGCCGGTCGCGCTTGGCGGCGAGCGCGTCGCGCGCCCCGGCGACCCAGCCGAGCTCCTCGCGCAGGGCGTGGGCGACCGCGACCTGCCACGGAGCGCCGGAGGTGAAGGTGAGGAACTGCTTGACCGACTGGACGGCCGCGACCAGCTCCGGGGGACCGCACACCCAGCCGATCTTCCATCCCGTCGCCGAGAACGTCTTGCCGGCCGAGGAGATCATGACGGTGCGCTCGCGCATGCCCGGGAGCGTGGCCATCGGCACGTGTTCCACGCCGTCGAAGGTCAGGTGCTCGTAGACCTCGTCGGTGATCGCGATGAGGTCGTGCTCCTGGCAGACGGCGGCGATCAGGGTCAGCTCGTCGCGGGTGAAGACGGTGCCGGTGGGGTTGTGCGGGGAGTTGACCAGGATCGCCCGGGTGCGCGGGCCCACGGCCGCGCGCAGTTCGTCGGGGTCGAAGGTGAACCTGTCCCCCGCAGGGCGCAGGGCCACCGTCCGGCGCACCGCGCCGGCGAGCGCGACGGCCGCGGCGTAGGAGTCGTAGTACGGCTCGAACAGGATGACCTCGTCACCCGCCTCGCACAGCGCGAGGACCGACGCCGCGAGCGCCTCGGTGGCGCCGACGGTCACCAGGATCTCGCCGTCCGGCTCGTAGAGCAGGCCGTAGTGCTGCTTGCGGTGCTCGGCGACGGCCTGCCGCAACTCGGGCATCCCAGGGCCGGGCGGGTA
Source organism: Sphaerisporangium sp. NPDC005288 (assembly GCF_040607475.1). Classification (NCBI taxonomy): domain Bacteria; kingdom Bacillati; phylum Actinomycetota; class Actinomycetes; order Streptosporangiales; family Streptosporangiaceae; genus Sphaerisporangium; species Sphaerisporangium sp. NPDC005288. The sequence continues at coordinate 25,015 of NZ_JBEXGT010000026.1, forward strand.
CTGGTTCAGCCCTCCCCTGATCGCCGTCACGGCGTGTTCGAGCATGGAGGCGGGGCCGTCGGTGTCGGGGAAGCCCTGTCCCAGGTTGATCGACCCGGTGCGCACGGCGAGCGCCGTCATCTCCGAGAAGATCGTCGTGCCGAACTCGCGCATGCGGGCGACCAGTGGCTCGTTCACGCCGGCAAGCCTACCCAGCCGCCCTTCCCCGCACCGAACCCTCCACCCGCACCCACCGGAGGCGTTCGCGAACCCCATCGCCCGAATCGACCGCATCGGCCACCGGCCACCGGCCAGCGACCAACCACTTCACGACCCCCAGACCCCACCGCTTCGCCGTCAAAGGCGGACAAATACCGAAATAAGCCATGCCAGGCGGAAAATCCATACACACCGAAAGACGCGGGTGACGTAGCGGCGTTAGCCTGCTGAGGTGGTCGCCAGGTTTGTCCGCTATGCCGAGGAGCGCCGGGAACCGGCCCCCGCCCGGATCCGGGAGCTGGACGTGCTGCGCGGCCTCGCCGTCTGCGGGATCACGCTGGTCAACACCTGGCAGCACACCTCCGACGCCGTCCACAGGACCACCACCACGCCCACGGACTGGCTGGTCGAAAACCTCCTGCAGAGCCGCTTCTTCCCGATCTTCTCGTTGCTGTTCGGCGTCAGCTTCGTCCTGTTCCTGCGCTCGGCCGCCCGCCGGACGTCCCACCCCCGGCTCGTGCTGCTCCGCCGGCTGTCGGCGCTCGCCGTCCTCGGGCTGCTCCACCGGACGCTGAGCCCGGGCGAAGTGCTGCTCCCCTACGCCCTGACCGGCGCGCTCATCCTGCTCCCGGCCTCCTACCTGCCCAGGTGGGCGGTGCTCACCGCCGGGACCGCCGCCACGTCGTGGGCGGTCCTGTTCCACGCGGGCGGCGTGTGGCTGATCCCGGGACTGTTCCTGCTGGGCATGGCCGTTATCGCGTACGCCCCCGGGCGCCGCGCGCTGCGCGCGGCCTTCCTGGTGAGCGCGCCGCTGGCCGTCGCGCTCACCGGGGCGTGGCTGTACCTCTGGGCGCACCCCGCGACGTTCCGCTTCCCCTTCACCGTGAGCGTCTACCCGCTGGCCGGTCTGGCCGCGGCCACGGCGTACTGCACCGGGTTACTGCTGGCCGCCAGGCGCCTGCCCTGGCTCACGGCCGCGCTGGAGCCGCTCGGCCGCATCGCGCTCACCGCGTACGTGGCCGGCACGCTGATCACTTTGGCGTCGCTCCCGCTGCTCACCAGGGACGGCAGCCGCGCGGGCGTGCTCGTGGTGTCCGCGGTCGCCATCCTGGCGCTGGTGGCCTTCGCCCGCTGGTGGACCGCCCGGTACAGGTACGGGCCGCTGGAGTGGGCGTGGCGGTGCGTCACCTGGTGGGAGCCGCTCCCCAACCGCCGCCCGCGCTCCTCGGCAGCCGGGGGTCCGGACCTTTAGGCTTGTGGGGTGACCCGCATCGCCCTGTGCCAGCTTCCGGTGTCCGCCGACCCCAAGACCAACCTCGAACGCGTCCGCGACGCTCTCGGCCGGGCCGCCTCGCGCGGCGCGACGCTCGCGGTGTTCCCCGAGGCGATGCTGACCCGGTTCGGCAAAGAGATCGCCGAGTCCGCCGAGCCGATCGACGGCCCGTTCGTGACCGCCGTGGCCGACGCCGCGCGGGCCCACGAGATCGCGGTCGTCCTCGGCACGTTCGAGTCCGGTGACCCCGACGGCGACGGGCGCGTGCACAACACAACCGTCGCGCTCGACCGGTGCGGGCGGCTGCGGGCCGCCTACCGCAAGATCCACCTGTTCGACTCCTTCGGCGCCCGCGAGTCCGACCTGGTCGCCCCCGGCGAGACGCCGGTGGTCGTGGAGCTGGAGGGTCTGCGCCTCGGCCTGATCACCTGCTACGACGTGCGCTTCCCCGAGCTGGCGCGCGCCCTGGTCGACCAGGGCGCCGACGCGTTCGTCGTCATCGCCGCCTGGAGCGCGGGCCCGATGAAGGAGGAGCACTGGGCGACCCTGGTCAGGGCGCGGGCCATCGAGAACACCATGTGGACGATCGCCGTCGGCCAGGCCCCCGACCCGGAGGCCAGGGACGGCTTCGGCGTGGGCCGCAGCATGCTCGTCGACCCTTTGGGCGTGGTTCGCGCCGATCTGGGGCCCCGCGGCGCCGTCCAGGTGGTCGAGATCGACCCGGCCGAGACCGACCGGGTGCGGGCCACGCTGCCCTGTCTTTCCCACCGGCGCCCAGATATTTATCGCTCCGTGCGGAACGCCGAGGTCGGCAGATCGTAAAATGCGGGATGTGAGCGAGCCCGCACCAAGCACCCAGATGCAAAAGGTCATTCCGCCTCGGCTGCTGGTGCCCTACCTCGCGGGCCAGCGCACGATCATCTCGGGCTACGTCTACCGCGTCCAAGACTGCTCGCGGCTGACCTCCCCCGAGCAGCTCGTGTCCGCGCTCGACCTGGCCTTCGAAGGGTCCGAACTCGAACCCTCGGTCCCCGAGCTGTACATCCTGCGGTGGCTGGTACGCGACACCGACACCTACGACGTCCCCTACGGGCCGCACATGGGCGGAGATTGGAACGATTCGCCACCCTTCGCGGGCAACGGGTTCACCACCTCCCGCCAGCATGTGGTACCCCAGTTCCACACGCCGCCCATGCCCATCCCGGCGGGGGCCGAGATCCGTCACCTGACCACCCGCGGCGAGCGGCGCTTCGCCGACTACGACGGCCTGACCTGGCGGCCGGCCGCATGACCGACATCGAACCCGTCGGTCTCGGCTTCATCGCCCACCAGCACGACCAGACCTACGCGGCCGCCCTCGGCCCCGGCCCCGACGACGTGATCCTGTTCAGCGAGGAGCCGCGCGAGGGCTTCGAGCGCGCCGGCGCGTACTGGCGGCGGCAGGTCCGCCGGGAGGACCTGCAGTGGCTGGTGCTGCTGCGCACGGTCGGCGCGTTCGGCGGCGAGCCGTGCGTGGTCCTGGACGAGGACGACGACGGCCTGCACATCGCCTACACCGGTCACAGCGGGCTCAAGGCCGAGGCGCTGGGCTACTGGATGGTCGACCACGGAGCCTACGAGGTGGTCGTGCCGCACGAGGAGGTCCACTCCATCCGCGTCGAGCGCGTCCCGATCCCCTGTCAACCGGCCCAGGGCTTGAGTGTCTCTGGAGTGTGACAGAAACGCCCGTGCTGTCGCCGGGCAGGCCGTGGTCAACCCCACCGACGGCCGATACCTGCGCCTCTGGTTCAGCAGGAAGCCGCAGCAGCAGCGCATCGACCAGCCGGTGCCGCCCGGCGCGCCCAAGTACGACGTGCTGTGCTGGGCCATGCAATCAGGCCTGGACGGCGGGACGATCGCCAACTGCCCGATGGACGCCGACCCGGCCACTCGGGCGAGTACGCCTGGTACGTCGGCGGCACGGCGGAAGATTGGTCGCGCGGGAGACGGTGCTCTCCTATGGCGTCGCCCGCTCCAAGGTGGGGAAGGTGTCGGCCATCGCCGCGGACGGGACCCGGCTGCCCGGCGTGATCTACCGGCCGAAGGGCGCCCCCGCGGCGGTGTGGGCGGTGACCTACCCGACGCGGGCACGGGTGCGCGGCTTCGAGTTCCGGAACGCCGACGGCGAGGTCCTCGGCCGCACGACGCCCGATCCGTTCCTGCTCTCCCCGACGAGCGCGGCCCCCGTGACGCCCCCTGTCGACCTGCCCGGCGGGCTCACCGCGCGGCTGCACAAGGACGGGACGTTCACCTGGCTGCGCGACGGGGTCATGGTCGCCGCGACGGAGATCCTGTGGACCGGCGCGACGGCGGGCGCGCCCGCGAGGATCATCTCCTGGCACTTCGGGCACGGCCGGTGGTTCGGCCTGGCCACCGCGGGGACGGCCAAGGTCGAACTGACCGCCGGGACGGGCGCCCCGATCTGGGCCGCCACGGCCCGCGACCCCTGGAGACGCGGTCTCGCCCTGTTCTCCGCCCCCAGCGGGCGCGAGAGCGACCTCTACACCGGGGGGTACACGATCGTCGGCTTCGACGCCCGCGGCAAGCAGATCTGGCGGGAGAAGGTGCCTCCCCATCCGCCTCTGTGGACCGGTGTCCCGCTGTCCACACCGGCGCGGTGAACAGCGGCCGCCAGTGCCGCTGTTCACCGCGCCGACGGGCCGACGATCGGCCCGGGGAGTGCGGTGACGGCCAGACGACCGGGCCCGGACAGCGGGTGAGGGAGGCGGGCGGTCAGGTTGGAGTGCCGAGGTAGCGGTAGCGGGCCAGGCGGGTCGCCAGGCGGTCCTCGGGCGGGCTCCCCATCAGGCCGAGGATCTCGTGCTCGATCGTCGCGCCGACCCGCTCGCAGAAGGCCTGCGGCTCGTAGGCCGCGTCCGGGAACTCCGGGATGACGCGGTCGACGATGCCGTCCCGCCGCAGGTCGCGGGCTTGCACCCCTTGAGCTTTGGCGATCTCGGGCGCGAAGTCGATGGTCCGGTACAGGATCGCCGACGCGCCCTCGGGGGACAGCGGCGACAGCCAGCCGTGCTGGGCGCACAACACGCGGTCGGTCGGCAGCAGGGCCAGGGCGCCGCCGCCCGCCCCCTCCCCGAGGATCAGGCACACGGTCGGCGTGTTCAGCGACACCAGGGTGGTCAGCGCGCGGGCGATCTCGGCTGCCAGGCCGCCCTCCTCGGCCGTCCTGGACAGCGCCGCCCCCGCCGTGTCGATCACCGTGACGAGCGGCAGCCCCAGCTCGGAGGCCAGGTGCATGCCCCGGCGGGCCACCCGCAGCCCGGCGGGGCCGAGGTGACGGCCGGCGCTCTGCCGGCGGTCCTGGCCGAGCACCACGGCGGGCGCCCGGCCGAATCTGGCCAGGGCGAGCAGCAGGCCGGGATCGTTCTCGCCGGCGCCGGTGCCGTTCAGGGGGGTCACGTCCGAGGCGCCGAGCTTGAGCAGGGCCTTCACGCCGGGACGGTCGTCACGCCGGGAGCGGCTGATCGCCTCCCAGGCGCCGACCTCGGCGACCCGGTCCTCCGGCTCCACCCGCCAGGCCGGCCCGCCCTCGCCATGTCCGCCCTCTTCACGTCCGCCCTCGCCGCGTCCGGCCTCACCGCGTTCTTCCTCGCCAGGTTCTTCCTCGGTGGCGGTGGCGTTGTGGTGAGGCGGCCGGGGCAGGCTCCGCCGCTGTTCGCCGGGGGCCGCGTCCCGCGTGTCCATCGAGGAGCACAGGACGGCGAGGGCGCGGATCGCCACCTCGCGGGCGCTCGCGGCCGAGACGACGGCGTCGACCAGGCCGTGCTTGAAGAGGTTCTCGGCGACCTGCACGCCCTCGGGGAACGGGTACCCGTGCAGGGACTCGAACACCCGCGGGCCGAGAAAGCCGATGAGCGCGCCCGGCTCGGCGGCGGTGACGTGCCCGAGCGATCCCCACGAGGCGAACACCCCGCCCGTGGTGGGATGGCGGAGATACACGATGTAGGGCAAACCAGCGGCGCGGTGGGCCGACACCGCGGCGCTGATCTTGATCATCTGGACGAAGGCGAGCGCGCCCTCCTGCATCCGGGTGCCGCCCGACGCCGGCGCGGCCAGCAGCGGCAGCCGCTCCGCCGTCGCCCGCTCCACCGCGCGCACGAGCCGCTCGGCGGCGGCGACCCCGATCGAACCGGCCAGGAACGAGAACTCGCAGGCCATGACGGCCACGCGGCGGCCGCCCAGCAACCCCTCCCCGGTGACCACCGACTCGTCGTAGGGCGTCCGGGCCCGCGCCGCCGCCAGTTCCTCGGCATACGGCGAGCCGGGGGGCGCGGGATCCACGGTCGGCTCGTCCCACGACTTCCACGACCCGGGGTCCAGGACGATACGGATCAACGTGTACGCGTCGGGGCGTGCGACGCCGCTCACCGGACCGCTCACCCTTCCCGCTTGTCCGCATCCGCGAGGTGGACCGGCCTCCCGGACGTCTCCGGCGCGTCCGGTACCCCTGGCACTCCCGGACCGCTCGGTACCGCGCCCGTCCCGGTCAAGGCCGGTACCACGTCCGTCCCAGTTAGGCCCTGTTCCGGGTCCGATCCGTTCTCAGGTCGCCCCGCGACCGTCTCGGTCGCGCCCCGCGCCTCGCGCCCGGCCAGCCAGTCGCGGACCGACCGGTCGTCCTGGCCGAGCGAGGGCGGCGGCAGATGCTCGGCGGGTGGCGCGCCGTCGAACCGCAGCGGCGATCCCGGCAGCTCGATGGTGCCGAGCACCGGGTGATCCACGGTGACCACCAGCTCCTGCGACCGCGTCTGCTTCCAGGCGTAGACCTCGTCCAGCGTGCGGACCGCCCCGGCGGGGACGCCCGCCTCGCTCAGCACCGCGAGCCAGTGCGCCCGGTCGTGGGCGCCCAGCGCCTCCTCCATGTCGGCGACCAGCTCGTCACGGTGGGCACGGCGCTCCCGGTTGACCGCGTATTTCGGTGTCGCCGGGTCGATGCCCAGCAGCGGGGCGAGCCTGCCCCACTGGGCGTCGTTGGCGACCGCGATCTGGATCACCCCGTCGGCGCAGCGGAATGCCCCGTACGGCGCGATCGAGGCGTGGTGGTTGCCGCTCGCCCCTGGCACCTTGCCGCCGACCGTCCACGCCGTCCCGTGGTAGGAGTGCACGCCGACCACCGAGGCCAGCAGCGAGGTGCGCACGACCTTCCCCATACCCGTCCGCTGGCGTTCGTACAGCGCCGCCAGCACGCCGTACGCGCCGTGGATGCCGGCGAGCAGGTCGGCGATCGAGGAGCCCACGCGGTACGGCTCGTCGGGCGAAGGGCCGGTGAGGCTCATCAGGCCCGCCTCGCCCTGCGCGATCTGGTCGTACCCGGGCCGCCCGCCCTCGGGGCCGTCGTGGCCGAAACCGGTGATCGACAGGATGACCAGGCGGGGGTTCAGCTCGTGCAGGCGCTCCACGGAGAAGCCGAGCCGGTCCAGCACGCCGGTGCGGAAGTTCTCGACCAGGACGTCGCTCTGCCGCACGAGCCGGGCGAGCAGGGCGGCGCCCTCCTCGGACTTCAGGTCCAGGGTGATGGACCGTTTGTTGCGGTTGGCCGCCAGGAAATAGGTGGAAATGTCCCCCTCGGGCCCGACGAAGGGCGGCCCCCAGCCACGCGACTCGTCGCCGCCGTCGGGATGCTCGACTTTGATCACCATGGCGCCGAGGTCACCGAGCATCTGCGCTCCGTGCGGCCCGGCCAGCGCCCGGGACAGGTCGAGGACCACGATGTCGCTGAGCGGTCCCTGCAAGGTCAGCCTCCACGGGGGTGTGAGGAGAACGTGTTCTCGTCCACAGGCAAGCCTGCCAGGTGACACCGTCGTCCCGACACCCAGGTGCCGCCCCGAAACACGCCGGTTACCCCCGCCACCCCTCTGGACCGTCCCATTCGGGACGATCTACGCGCGCCGGCCGGGAGAACCCGTCCCGACCGGTCGCGTCGCGTCGGCCGCCGTCCATCCGGCGGAACCGTCTCAGCCCGTTCGGGAGGAACCGTCTCAGCCCGTTCGGGAGGACATCTGGGCCCGCCCGGGAGAACCGTCTGGCTCGTCCGAGAATCGTCCCGGTTCGCCCGAAGGAGGAGCTCGCGACCGCGCGGGGGCGCTTCGCGAGCCTTGTCTGCCTAGTGGTGGGTCCTGCGCGTACGCCAGCGGTCCACGAGTTCGCGGAGTTTGCGCTGGTTCTGCGGGTCCCTGGCCATCGTCTTGACCTTCTCGACGTGCTCATGCCCCTTCGGGCCGCGCAGGTACTCCTTGATGCGGTCCATCATGGATGCCATCGTGTCACCACCGCCTGTTCGATCGCCGTTTCCCTCGAACGGCTACCCTCGACATCCCCCGCCAATCACGCATTGTGCTCGCAAGCCGATAAAACAGGACAAGCGATGACGATTGTGGGATACAGCCACGACCATCCGGCGATGCCCGCGTGACCAATTGGGGATTTACGCTGACAAATCGGAGCGAGGGGTCGCTCCATCGGTGATCACGACCGGGACGACGCGCCGCGCGGCGCGCGGCGCGCGGTCACCGGCCCGGCGGTGGCCGAGTCCACGCGCCCCGCCACCAGCTGGTGCATTAGGTTGGTAGGTCGCCGGGGTCGCCACCGTCGCTGGGGTCACTCGGGTCGCGACGTCGCAGGGCACTGGCATCGCCCAGCACAGGCACCGCGGAGCGCGGCTCTCATAGGAGGACCAGCCTCGCAGTAGCGCCGACTCCGCAGGGGCGACGGCTCCCGCAGGGGCGACGGCCCTATGCCGCCCGACGACGAGAGACGGTCGCGCACGACCGAAGGAGAGCCCGCTGACCAGCACTGATGCGACGTCCAGAGCGAAGATCATGGAGCGGGTCCGGCGGCTGCTGGACCTCGCCGAGCATCCCAACACCGGCGAGGAGGAAGCGGCGCTCGCCTCCGCCCACGCGGCCGCCCTGATGCTGCGGCACGGGCTGGACGCCAGCGCGGTACGGCGCGGCGCCACCGGGCGTTCCGAGAAGATCGACGGCATCGAGTTCGAGGTCTCCAACCGAGGCGGCCACGCGCGGGAGCGTTGCTGGGCGCTCCACCTCATCTGCGACGCGCTCGGCTGCAAAGGCGCCCAGCACTGGACCGGTGTGCACGGGCGCGGCATCCGTGGCGCGCGGCACGTCACCATGACCGTCGTCGGACCCGACCCCGTCCTCGACAGCCTGCGCGTACTGCTCCCGTCCATCACCCTCCAGATGGAGAACCAGGTGAGACCCGCTCTGCGGCATTTCACCGCCCGCGACCTGACGGGCGTCGAGGGCAAGGACCGGCGCGCCCGCGCGACCTCCGACTACCGGCGCGCCTTCTACGTCGGCTTCGGCTCCGGCGTCTCGGCCAAACTCCGCGACCGGGTCGCCGAAATAGCCGACCAGGTGAAGGGCACCGGCGCCGAACTCGTGCTCCTCGATCGGTCGGCGCTCGTCCAGGCCGAGTTCCAGCGCCGCTTCCCCGGCCTCAAGCGCGCCCGCGCCACCACATTGGACGCCAACGGCTACCACACCGGCCGGCAGGCCGGCCGCACCGCCGACCTCAGCGACCGAGCCCTCCCCGACCTCCCCCTCGGCCGCCTCCCCCACTGAAACCGGGGCGCCGCGGCCCGTCACGAGAAGTCCCGGAGAAACCAGGAACAATGATGAAGGGCGCGGTCCCACCTCGAACGACGAACGAAAGAAGTCAGTCCCAGCGCCGGGCATTGCCCTCGTGGAAGTCCGTCCGCTCGTCAGGAATGACACAGAACGGCAGACCGGCCGGATCCTCCATGATCCACCATCTGCCGTCGACCTGGCGGACCCGCCGCGCCCCGAGCTTCTCCAGCCGCGCGACCTCCGCCTCCAGGTCGTCGGTGTGGACGTCCAGATGCACCCGGCTCGGCCCCTCCCCCAGGCGCTGGATCAGCAGCCAGCCATCCTGCCCCGGCAGATCCGCTCCGTGATACGCGGGCTCGGACTCGAATGCATGCATCGTCACCCCCGCCGCGCCCTCCCAGAACCTCAGCTCGGCGTCGTGGACGTCCTCGGAGACGTCGATCACGACCTTGGAAACCCTGCTGTAGTGCGCCACGCCCCTACCTCCCGACGAATTGCTCCACACCGCGCCACACAACCAGACCCTTTCACTCCCCGCAATCCACCCCAAACCCCCGCTCCGGCTCGCCGAACGCCCCGACCTCGCCCACCGCGAACCTCCCCTTCGATCCGCGAGCGCCCCGGCCTGACCCACCGCGCGCCCCGGCGCGGCATGTGAACGGTTCCCGCCGATCACGCATCCGTGACTTCCGGCTGCGTTACGTTGGTTACGGAGGTTGCCGGGGCGTCGAAAGGCCGAGACCGTGACACAGGAAACAGGACCCGTGCCCCCCGGAACCGGCCCCCTATCACCCGATTTCACCGGCATCGACCCCGACCGGATGGCCGGCTTCATCACCGAGATCGACCACGCCCGAGGCGTCCTCGCCGAACACACCGAAGCCATCCGCCGCGTATTCGCCGCCAACGACGTTCCAGCGACATCCCTCACCCCCATAGCCGAAGTAGAACACTGGATAGACACCCACCTCCCCGACCTCCGCCGCCGGGTACAGACAGCAAGAAACACCGCACAGCTTCCCAACTGGTCTCCCCAGGCGACGCACCTGATCCCCTACGAGGAGAAGTCCGCTCTCCCGACCGCAGACGCCCAACGCCTCGGCCGGGAACTCGCCGCGCAGTACAAGAAGGCCGGCGAGGGCCTTATCAACCTGGATCGCCAGGCGGAATACCAGAAGGTCCTCGACACACTCGCCCAGCACGTCCACGACCCCGCCTACACCGCCGCCTTCTTCGCAGCCCTGGGCGTGCACGAAACCCTGCAACTCCCAGTAGTCCTCCGCGAGCACCTCGGCGACCCCGGCGAAGCCACGCTCGCACCGCCTCGCCCCGACGACGAGCTCATTCGCGCAATAAGCCAAGCTTTCGCCACCGCGGTCTCGTCGGGCTCTCGCCTCCCTGGAATGACGCAGATCAGTAACGCTCTCCGGAGTCCGGATCTCGACCCGAGGGACACATTCGGCGCCAGCCTCATCCTGGCAGCGGGGGCCTTCCCTGCCGAGTGGCTGGCGCAGGTGGTGGCAGCGCGAGGACTGGCGACACCGCGCGAAGTGAACACCGGTTATCTGTTCGCTCTCGGAAACAACCCCGCCGCCGCCCGCTTGGCGATCAAAACGGCTCTAGGCGACAGCGCCGACCAGTCAGCGCTCAAGAAGTGGCTCAAGGGCATGAGTGACCGCACGAGCGGACCGTACGCCACCGACATCGAGGCAGACGCCTTCGGCCGCATGCTCGCCGCCGCCTCCGGCGCCCACGACGAAAAAGACGGCACCCACAGCAAAGACGCAGCCCTATTCGCCTTCACCGTCATGACCACCATGGATGATTGTAAGATCGGCGAGGCCACGCGCGTACATCTATCAAAGGTTGCCGGATCATACGCAACAGAAATAATCGAAGGAGCCAACCTTGGGGATGCCAACCAGGTACTTCCTAGCGCGTTCGGGAACGTCAGATCTCAAATTCCCGGCTTGAAACCAAGCTTTCGCCTCACCCCGGAAGACACATATAGATTCATCAAGACATTCGCCAATGACCTCGACAACCAGGTGCCTTTCCAAGCAGGAATGGATCTCCTCTCCACCCGCTTGGTCCGCGAGGCAGCACTTGCGATGACCCCCAACAAGCCCCTCCCATTGGATGAAACCTTCGCCGCACTTGGCAATGTACGAGGCTTCCAACTGGCAGCCCGCAAGACATACGCTTCAGCCAAAGATGAGGCAGTGGAAGAGTACAGCAAGGTACGCAGCTTCTTGATCGGGACTGGCATGGGAGTCGCAGGGCTAGTGCCGCCATTTGAAGCGATACCCATCACATGGACCTCTCTAAGCACCGCCTGGTCGGCCGCTGACACCTTTAAACCAGAAGAGATCAAGGAGATGGAAAAAGTAGCCACAGCCGACAAACGAGAAAATCTTGGTCGCAAACATTCAATTATGCAATCCTTTTTGGATGCCGGACTGAAGGCAAATATCTCGCCAGGCGACTACCAGGCCTCACACCCAACGAGCGTAGCGATTGCCGACGGAAACGGCCGCCTGCGACCATTCGCAGACATCTTAAAATCCGGCAAAAACGGGATGTTATCCCTCGATCGCTGGTTCATAGAAAATGGGCTGGGTAGCGAACATTCTTCTTTAGCCAGCTCCACGAAAAAGCTCGCCGACACATTCAACGGAGGGAAGACTACGGCTGAAGCACAAACAGAGGTCTTCGACTGATCGTCACGATATCCGAAGGCACTCGGTCTCCCCTGCGATGGAGTACTTCCCATCTGCCGGAGAATCGATGAGAAGCACGGTTTTGCTAGAGGAATCTGTAACACGAACCGCTTTGTTCGCCTCGGGGCTCCCAACAATCTTGTAGTGACCAACGCGCCCTAATGCCCCGATCATCGCCGTCCGAAGCACATATGGACTAGTTTCACCATCTACGTCAGTCCCGGTAGCCGCGAATGTCTGCTTTACTCTCCCATCCCCACACGGAAGGTTCCGGCCGCCAACGTCTACTATCTTCACATTTAACGCATCACGTTCTTTGAGGAGTTGAAGGACGTGATTCCTCAGCGTCCGACCCGCTTCCGCAGCAGTTGGCCCTTCGTCTGAGGTGCAACCAGTTAGGAGAAATGGGGTCAGAACTACAAAGAGAAGAGCCTTATGGCGATGCTTCACGGGGCCGAACTCGACGAACATGGTCTCCACCTCCGCGCCTGGCCTATCCCCGGTGTCGTGCCCCATAATGTCAGCTGGAGTTGTCTGCGCCACCTAGTATCCACTTCGTCGCTCAGACTTTCATCGCAGCAGGAGTCAGGCGTTGCTCATGGACGACGACTTGGTACCAAATCCCCGGCATCAGAACCTGGAAGCGGCTCTCGCCGCCGTGCGGGCTCATGTGCGTGTACTGGAGACTGCCCTGGATCCTGGGTGTGCCATGTTCGGGGGGCATGCGGTGTGGGTCGGGCCTACGGCTCGGGCGTTCGGGGAGGAGTTGAACGGGCGGCGGGCGCGCCTGAAGACGGCCGTTCACCACATCCTGGCCGAACTGGAGGCCGAGCTGCGATCCACGCCGAGCAAGGTCTCGCGGTCGACGGCGGCCAGCATGAGCGGCTGGTCATAGCAGCATTCACCCCCGCCGTCTTCCTCGAGGTCTCCCCGTGAGCGATCACGCAGCCTAGGACACCAGTGATGTCGGGTCCGGTGCTCGAAGACCGGAGAGAGCTTCTCGCCAGTCGGCCGTCGCCGAACCCGAGTCCGCGAGAAGATCGTCGAAATCGTGGGCCCTTACGACCACAGTGATGCTCGGTCCGGTGTGCGCGTCCCGGACGGCCGCCGTGGCGAAGTGGCACGCTTCTTCGTTCTCCCCCGCCTTGGCGAGTGCACAGGCGTAGGCAAGCCGGACGAGAGCGGGATCGTTGGAGTCCTTGGCCCCGTAGCGCGCCAGTGCCCGGGTCATCGCCTCGGCCGTGCCGCCCAGGTCCCCCAGGTCGGCCCGCCCTCGTGCCTCGTAGAAGAGTTGGCGCTCTCGCTGGAAGGACAGCACTCCCGGCTGGAGCAGGTCGTCCGCGCAACGGTCCAGCGTGTACCCGGATCGGTTGATGGCGCGTTCGAACGCCGGCCTGTCGCCGAGCGAGGCGTGGGCGAGGGCGGCGAGGCCCCACATCCAGGCGATGGCCGGCGTGGCGGTGACGCTGCGTTCCAGCCGGGGCACGACCATGGCAAGAGTCGCATGGGGATCTGCCGCATACGTCGGTATGAGCGCGGTGCTGGAGAGGGCGAGATCGGCGAGGTAACGATCGCCGGCCTCGTCCGCCGCCCTGGTCGCGGTCGTGTACCACCTGCGGGCGAGTGGGAAGTGGTTGGCGCAGAACATGATTTCGCCCACCACAATGGCCAGCTTGGCACCCACCCTGGTCAGCCTGCGTTGCGCTTCAGCGGGATGCCTCTGCGTCAGCAGTTCTCTCACACTCGCCAGATGGAGAAGCGCCTCTGGCAGCACGGTGGGAGGCGGGACATTCCGTCCAAGCCGATCCGCCTCGTTCTCCAGGTAGAGCACCCGTGCCTCGCTCACGCTGCTGGCATCGAGAACCTGCTCGAAGAGGTCGGGGGTTCGGGAGAGGGTCTCGGTGAGGCCGAGGGCCATGGTGGTGGCGCCTAGGTGGAAGACTTCTCGCCGGTTCGTGGCCGCCTCCCGGGGGTCGGGGCGCGTTGGTGCGACGCCGGAGCCTTTCCCTTCAGGGTCGTACGGCGCGAGCAGTTCTGCAACGGTGTGGCCGGGAAACATCCGTTCCAGCACCCGGCAGTGGTCGGCCTGCGGCTTGGTCTTCAGGTGGCCCTTGAGCCAGCGGCCGAACGCCTCGCGGCTCGGGGCCGAGCCGATGAGGCGCCGGTCGATGCCCCGCGCCACCTTCTCGTACTCCAGGCAGAACGCCCGATGCGTCTCCTGGTGACGCTTGGACAGCAACACTCTCAACAACGTCTGCCGGCCGGGCATCCGGAACACCGCCTTCACGAACCATATGGTCAACGTTCGGTAATCACTTCGCGACTTTAAGTGGCGCCGCAGGTGAAGGCCAGCCGTTTTCGGTGTCACGGCGGTCGAGGCACAGGCATGCCACATCGGTGACCGGTCGGTGCCCGTTGGCGACACGGGAGAGCGACGCCGCCGATCGGACGAGCCTCGTAGCGTCCCCGGCGAGATTCTCCCGACCCGATCCAACTTGAAGGTGCGGTCTGATTCGCATGTCCAGCTCACCGGCTCCCGTCGAGCCTTTCGCGGCCGTCCAGCGCATCCGGTATTCGGTGTGGTGTGCCGGCCTGTCCCTCGGCCTGCTCGTCACGAGCACCGTGCCGTGGCTGCCCCGTACCCATCCCTGGTCGACGGGCGAGGGGCTGCCCCTGTGGGAGTTGCCGGGGTCCGATGTCGGTTCCGTGAGCGCGTATGGCGGAGGCGCGCTCGGCATGCTGTTGCTGGCTCTCGCGCTCACCCTCCTGACCGCTTTCCATCCCGCGCGTCCGATGGTGCTCGGCGCGCTGCTCGCGGACGCGCTCAGCTTTCTGAACACCATGTGGCTGCACCAGGCGCTCGGCGACGCCGCCCCCGACGGCACCGCACCCGGCGTGGCCGCAGCGCTCGTCGAAACGCTGGCTCTGATACTCGGACTCGGCCTGCTCACTCTCGTCGACAGTGCCGACGAGCGAGACACCGCGCGCCGGATGACGGCGTCCGCGGGACAGAGGCTCACGGGCTCACCATGGTCGCTGGAGATCCGCCGCAGGCTGGGACACGCGGTACGCGGCGGCATGGTCTCGGTGCTGCTCATCTTCGCGAGCGCACTGCCGTGGGTGGGTCTTCGGCATCACCGCGAGTACGGTGAAGAAATCATCACCTACCTGTCCCTGTGGGACCTGGCGGGCTCCTCCGCCGGATCGGCGGTGACTCCGGCCGCCGAGACCGTCCTGTCCCTGCTGGTGGTGTCCTTCCTGCTTGTCCTGGTGGTGGCGAGCGAGCCTGACCGCTTCGTCGCCTGCTGGGCTCTGCTGTCGGCGTCTCTGACGGCGGGATCGCTGTGGTGGCTCGGCCGGGTGCTGAGCGATCTAGGACAGGTCCGAGGTACCGGGGCGGTCACGTGGCTTTCAGGCCCGATGGTGACGGCCGTGCTTCTCGTCCTCAGCATGGCCGTGATCGCGCTCGTGATCATGCCTGAGGAGCGCCTCCAGCGTCATCCGGACAACCCCGGTGGTACGCAAGTCCAGCGCCGAAGGGCACGACGGCGAGGTGCGTCTGGCGGGCCGACCGCGTGGACTTCGCGAGGACTCCGAAGTCTGCGAGGGAGATGGGGGGCGGTCACCAGACGGCAGTGAGGGGTCGAGGCCGGGGACGACACGATGGTGAGGCAATGAGGACGGGAGCGAGGCCGGCTGAGCGGCGTCGGTGAGATGCCGACGGCCACGCGAAAGAGCTTGGCTTTCGCTGGGCCGCTGCCGGAACGCGGCTCGCGATCGACCCGGCCTCTTTCGTGAAGGACCAGCGAATGCCCATGTGCGAGGACGCCTTCGGCGCCGCTCCCGTCGTACGCCTACTCGAGAGGGCGGCGTTCAGTGCCGCCGAGGGCTCGGTCCCCGAAGCGCGGAAGTGGGCGGCGAAGGTGCTGGAGGGTCATCCGCGCCGCGACGACGCTCTCCTGCTGCTGTCGGAGACGTTCACCAACGCCGTCGTGCACACCCGGTCCACCGTGATCGGGGTCGTCCTGCTCGGCGAGGAGGACCAGCGGCTGCAGGTGGAGGTGGTATCGGAAGGGGCGGAGACTCTGCCGTGCACCTGCCGCCGCGTTTCCGTCGACGCGGCCGCGCCGGCGGAGTGGGGAGAGTTGGCGGAGTCGGGCCGGGGCGTGCGTCTCGTACGCGCCATCGCCGACCAATGGGGCTACATCGAGGACCGCCCCCGTTGCGTCGTCTGGTTCGCCTTTCACCCCCACCCGGACGCTGACCAGGCATGACCCGTACTGCGCCTCCGGCGGCGCCGCCGGTCACCGGTTCACCGCCGTACAAGGGCGCCGATACCCCCGTACACCGTCCCGCCGCCGCGGCGCCCCACCGCACGGTCACCAGGTGACGAAAGGAAGGGCGGAACCGCCGACGGCAAACGGCGGACTCGCCGCCCTGCGAAAACGCCGACAGCCCATGCGCCCTCCGCCGCGCCCCACCGCACGGTCACCAGGTGACGAAAGGAAGGGCGGAACCGCCGACGGCAAGCGATGGGCCGCTCTGCGAAGACGCCGACAGCCCATGCGCCCTCCGCCGCGCCCCACCGCACGGTCACCAGGTGACGAAAGGAAGGGCGCAGCCGCCGGCGGCAAGCGGCGGGCTCGCCGCCCTGGGAAGACGCCGATAGGCCGTACGCCTTCGGCCGTCGCGGCGCCTCATCGCGCGGTCACGAGGTGACGAAAGGAGGGGTGGGGGCGCCGGCGGGGAGCGGTGGGGTGGGGGACAGTTTGGCGCGGAGCAGGGTGGCGTCGGGGTGGGCGAGGTCGTCCAGGATGCTCAGGGCCTGGCGCCAGGCGTGCTGGGCGGCAGCGGGGTCGCCCATGGCCTGGTAGGCGTCGCCGAGACGGCTGAGAGTGCGGGTCTCGTAGTACATGCTGCCCGAGCGGCGGTACAGCTCCAGGGCCTGCCGGTAGCGGGTGACGGCCTCCTCGTAGTGGCCGAGTTGGTGATGGGCGTACCCGAGGCTGTCGCGGATGGTGGCCTTGCCGATCTGGTCGGGGAACTCCTCGCACAGTTCGAGGGACTTGTGGCAGTAGTACAGGGCGCGTTCGTGGTCGCCGAGCCGGGCGTGGCCCCAGCCGACGTTGTTGAGCGCGACGGCTTGGCCGGGACGATGGCCGGCGGCCGTGAACAGCTCCAGAGCCCGCTCGGCGTGGTGGAGCACCAGCTCGAAGCATCCCTGCTGGTCGCTCACCCAGGTGAGGCCCTGGTTGGCGTCGGCCTCGTAGGCGAGGTCGCCGAGACGGCCGAACAGGTCGACGGCCCGGCGCAGGTGGGTGTCGGCCTGGCCGATGTGGCCGAGCCCGGCGTGGACCAGGGCGAGGCCACGGTGACTATGGGCCTGCCCGGTGAGGTCGCCGCGGCGCACGGCGGCGTCGAGGACCCGGCGGTAGGTCGTCATCGCCTCGTTGAGCCAGCCGCCGCGCTGGTGGAAGAAGGTGGTGGTCAGGGTGCAGACGAGCTGCCAGGCGCGCGTGGGGAACCCGGCGTCGACGGCCTGATCGATGGCCGCGAGGATGACGGGGTACTCGGCGGCGAACCAGTCGACGGCCTGCTGTTCGGTGAGTGCCTCGGGGACGACGCCGTCCAGGGCGGGGTCCAGAGGCATCGGCGGCTGGGAGGAGAAGCGGTGGCCCGCCGAGTGCGCGGTGTGCAGGTAGTGGTCGAGCAGGCGGTGCGTCGCGCCGCGCCGTTCGGCCTCCGGGTCGTGGGTGTGGGCCAGCTCGGTGGCGTAGACGCGCAGCAGGTCGTGCAGGGTGTAGCGCCCTGGGGTGTACTCGGTGACGAGTTGCGCGCGCGTGAGTTCGGCCAGCAGCGCGCGGGTGCGCCGTACCGGCAGGCCGGCCAGGCTGACCGCGACGCCGCCGGCGACGTACCGGCCGGGGTGCAGGCCGAGCAGCCGGAACAGCCGGGCCGCGTCCGGGCTGAGGGTGCGGTACGACCAGGAGAAGGTGGTGCGCACGTTGCTCGCCGGGTCGCCGCCGTCGAAGGCGTCGAGGTCTCCGTGGGCCTCGCGCAGCTCGTCGGCGAGGGCGGCGAGCGGGAAGGTCGGGTTGGTGGCGGCGCGAGCGGCCACGATGGCGAGTGCGAGGGGGAGGCGGGCGCACAGGTCACCGATGCGGTCGACGGCGCGTGCCTCGGCGGCGACCCGGCCCGCGCCGAGGCGACGCGCCATCAGCTCGCGAGACTCGGCGGCGGACAGCAGGTCGAGGCTGATCGGCTGGGCTCCTTCGACGGCGACGAGCCCGGCCATCTGGTCGCGGCTGGTGACCACCGTGAGGCATCCGGGGTCGCCGGGCAGCAGGGGCCGCACCTGGTCGGCGTCCCGCGCGTTGTCGAGCAGGACGAGCACGCGCTTGCCGGCGAGCAGGCTGCGGTAGAGGCTGAACCGCGCGGCCTCGCCGGCGGGGATGCGCTGCCCGGACACTCCGAACGCCTCCAGGAACCCGCAGACGGCCTCGGCGGGGGTCATCATCGAGCTCTCCGGGTCGAAGCCGCGCAGGTTCACATACAGCTGCCCGTCGGGGAAGCGGTCGCGGACGCGGTGTCCCCAGTGCACGGCGAGCGACGTCTTGCCCACGCCGGCGCCGCCGCCGATCGCGGCGACGACGGCGGTGGACGGCCCGCCGTCGCGCGGCAGCAGAGCGTCGAGGCGGGCGAGGGGGCCGGCGCGGCCGACGAACGATATGACGTCGGCGGGCAGCTGCCTCGGGGTGATGGCGCCGAAACCGGGCAGGTCGGCGCCGGCGTCGCGGTCGCGGTGGCGCAGCAGCCGCAGCTGGGTGTCGCGGAGCAGCGCGCCGGGCTCGATGCCGAGCTCTGAGGTGAGGCGCTCGCGGGCGGCGGCGTACACCTCCAGCGCTTCGGGAGTGCGCCCGCAGTGGTGCAGCGCCAGCATCAGCAGCGACTGGAGACGCTCCCTGAACGGGTTCTCCTCGGCGGCGCGGCGCAACTCGCCGACGGCGTGGATGTGCCACCCGGCTTCGAGCTGGGCGTGGAAATAGTCCTCCAGCGCGCTGAGCCGCCGCTCGCGCAACGCGGGGCCTTCGAGCGCCAGGAGCGGCTCGGTGACGCCGCCGAGCGCGGCGCCCTGCCACATCGCCAGCGCGGCGCGCAGCCGGTGGGCGGCGGAGTCGGCCTGGCCGGCGGCCAGCTCGGCGTGGGCCCCGGCGACGGCGTCGTCGAAGGCGTCGAGGTCGAGCTCCCCCGGGCGCATCTGCAGGAGGTAACCGGGGCGGCGCCGGACGATCGCGTCACGGCCAATGATCTTGCGCAGGTCGGAGATGTGGACGTGGAGCTGCCCGCGGACGCTGGGCGGGGGGTCGTCGCCCCACACATGGTCGAACAGCCGCTCCTCGGCCACCACCCGGTTGGCGTTCAGCAGCAGGGCGGCCAGCACCGCCCGTTGTTTGGGACCGCCGAGACGCAGCGGCCCGTCCGCGCCGGACACCGTGACCGGCCCCAGCAGTTGATAGCGGAAACGCACCCGGTGAGCCCCTTCTTCGGCCTGCGCCAAGGCTACTGGGGTCACCTGGTCTCATGCGCGTCGTCGGCGCGAGACCTCCCGGCGGTAGCCTCCGGGGCTGTCGTCGTCGCGGACGGAGAACGCGTCGGAGATCATCTTGGCGGTCTCCGCGCGGCTTTCGTCGCTCACCGGCACGAACTCCGTCTGCCGGAGCAGTTTGCCCTGGTAGGCCGCGCAGGGCACCGGCTGGACGGCGAACAGCGGCATCCTGCGCGAGAGCTGGATCACTTCGTCGGTGCGACGGAAGCGCAGGTTGCCCAGGACGGGGCCGTGCCACCAGCCGGTCTCCAGGATGCCGTCCTGCACCTCGTAGGTGATGCTGCCGGGCAGGTTGGGCACGCCGCGCACCAGGAGGCTCCATTCGGGCGGTGTGACGGCCACCAGACCGGTCCAGATCTGCAGCAGGCCGGGCTCGGGAGGGGTGGAGAAGACCGGCAGCCCGAGGAAGGCGTCGTCGGTGGGCTCCGCGCCGGTCAGCCGGATCAGCGTCTGCGCGGCGATGTTGGTCAGCGGCATCCAGTCGTCCGCGTTCTCCATCAGCCAGTGGAACGCGGCGCCGTCCCACTTGATGTAGCAGTCCACCGGCGGGTACAGGTACCAGCCGTAGCCGGAGGCGGCGCGGAAGGGCTCGCAGTACGAGACGGCGCGGAAGGGCGGCGTTCCGAGCGCCGACGGGTCGGCGGCCGTCGGGGGGACGACGCCGTCGAAGCAGGCGCGGAACGAGAAGGACGTCATGGGGAGGGTGACCTTCACGAGACGGGAGGCCCTCCGGCCTCGGGATCTTGGGGTTCCCGGGGCCGGAGGACCCGTGGATCAGTGCTGCTCGGCGTCCGCGAAGGCGAGTTCCTTCGGGCTGCGGGGGGCGTTCCAGGTGATGCTCATGCGGATGGGGAGCGTCAGAGAGTCCCGCAGGATCCGGGTCTCGGCGCTGCGCGTGGACTTCGTGGAACCGTGTGTCATGGGCTTCTCCTCAGAAGGTCGTCCGGGTGGCGGAAACCTCCGGCCGGGCGGCCGGCCGGCGGGTCGAGACCGCTGTCCACGGCCCGGCTGGGGAACCGGGCCGTGGTGCGGGTTTCTGCCGGACGAGACCGTCGCCTCGGACCGGCTGGGGAAGGCGGGCCGGGTACGGGATCGTGATGACGGGACCGTGGGCCTCGGACCGGCTGGGGAGGGCGGCCGGGGTCGCGGTTTCGCCGGGGCGTGGAGGCGGCCCGCGGCGGTGGAGTCCGCCTTCGGGGATGAGGGTTCCCGGCCCTGTGAGCGTGGGAGGGCCCAGGGCCGGGAACGTCTGCGTCAGCGCCCTTCGGCGCCCGTCACGGCGAGTTCCCTGGAGCTGCGGGGAGCATTCCAGACGATGCTCATGCGGATGGGGACGACCAGCGCGTCCCGCAGCACCTGGGTCTCGGAGTTCCGCTCGCCTGATGTCTGCCCGTTCGCCATTGGAACCTCCGGTGCGGTGGTGAGAACTTCCCGGCCATCGTGGCGCGGCGGTCTTCGAAAACGCTTCGGAAGATCTTCGGGGCGTCCCGGAGAGCGCCGAAGGCCTCGGACGGCCGGAGAACGGGCGGAAGGCGACGGACGACGGACGACGGTGGGCGTTTGGGGCGGCGGGGCGGCGAGGCGGCGGGGTCAGGCGGGTTTGCGGGCGAACTGGTCGGTGGTGGTGATGAGGCGGTCGAGGATGGCCGGTTCGGAGTAGGCGTGGCCGGCGTCGGCGACCATGTGGAACTCGGCTTCGGGCCAGGCGCGGTGCAGGTCCCAGGCGGTTCTGGCCGGGGTGCACATGTCGTAGCGGCCCTGGACGATGACGCAGGGGATGTGCCTGATCTTGTCGACGTCGCGCAGCAGCTGCTCGTCCTCGAGGAAGCCGTTGTTGACGAAGTAGTGGCATTCGATGCGGGAGAAGGCCACCGCGTAGTCGTCCTCGCCGTGGGTGGCGATGATGTCCGGGTTCGGGCGCACGGTGATCGTGGAGCCTTCCCAGACGCTCCACGCGCGGGCGGCGGGCAGCCGTACGTCCGGGTCGGGGTCGTTGAGCCGGCGGTGGAAGGCGCCGATGAGGTCGCCGCGTTCGTCCTGCGGGATCGGCGCGATGTAGCTCTCCCACAGATCGGGGTAGACCAGCGAGGCGCCCTCCTGGTAGAACCACCGCAGTTCCAGGGGCCGGAGCGTGAAGATGCCGCGCAGCACGAGCTCGGTCACCCGGCCGGGGTGGGTCTGGGCGTAGGCGAGGGAGAGGGCGCTGCCCCACGAGCCGCCGAAGACCTGCCAGCGCTCGATGCCGAGATGCTCACGCAGGCGTTCCATGTCGGCGACGAGGTTCCACGTGGTGTTGTGCTCCAGAGACACGGCGGGGTCGCTCGCGTGCGGCAGGCTGCGCCCGCAGTTGCGCTGGTCGAACAGCACGATGCGGTAGGCCTCGGGGTCGAACTGGCGGCGGTGGTCGGGGGTGCAGCCACCACCCGGCCCTCCGTGCACCATGACCACGGGCCTGCCGTCGGGGTTGCCGCAGACCTCCCAGTAGACCTGGTCGCCGTCGCCGGCGTCGAGCATGCCGGAGTCGTAGGGTTCGAGCGGTGGGTAGAGCGTCCTCATGACCAGCCATCTTGGCAGTGCGCCGCCCCGGACGCCGCACGGGCACGCCCACCCGGGAGGGCACGGCGAATGACTCACCGCAGCCATCTTCGACCTGGTCGGACGCCCGTGCGGCGACTCGAACGTGGACCACCTCCGCCTTGTCGTGGATCCGGTGGACCGGCGGCGGGTGATCTGATCGGGCGTCCGCACCGTGCTGGAGGGGGCCGGTCCGCCGCTTCGGGGAGGCCTGTCAACGGCCGGTGCGGGCCTGTGGATTTATACGGTATTTCCCCCCATTGGCCCTCTTTGCCGTCGCTTATCACCCACAAATCGATTTAGCAGCATAAAACCGCCACACGGCCTCACCCCCGGTTCTCGGGAGGTATCGAGACCGGGGGCGAGGCCGTGTGAGGCAGGACGGAAACGGCCAGGCGCGCCGCCCCGGGGAAGCCCCCCGGCTTGGCCGGGATGGCGGGGAGGGCGCCTGTCTTCCGTCCTTGGGCTCGCACCGGCCGAGCAGGAGGGGGTTGCCCGAGGCGGTGCGGTGCCTTCCAGGGTGGCTTCGTGTAGGTCGCCCTCCGCGAGGGCGACCATGGATGATCCCGCTTCAGGTGCGACCGGCGCGGCACCTCGTTCCACCGCCGTGCTCTTGTGGTGGCACGGCGTCCGGCACACGGGCCCCTTTCGCGCGGGCGAGCCGGGGACATCTCGCGCCCTCGCTCCGTGAGCTGGAGTGGAACGTGTCAGGCCGTGCCCGTGGACGGGCGCGGCCGGCGCCGGGGGCACCGTCGCGGGATCGCGCATCTCGGTCCCGCCCGGGGTGGCGGGCAGGCCGCGCGGCCCGCCCGGCATGACGGACGGATGAAGGCGAACTCGCCGGCCCCGGCGGAGCACGCCGCGAACGCCAAGGTGAACCCGGGCACGAAAGCGATCATTCCCCTCATTCGCATGGTGGTCTTCTCGCCCTCCATTCCGGTTCACACCAATCCAGCACCGCGTGCCATTACTCCCAGCGAGCGGCATCGCTATCGGTATAGTCGGCCATGGGTTGTCCAGCGAGGGTTTGCCCCACTGGACAAACAACACGCACGGGGAGCGCAGGTATGGGACGTCCGGAACGCGAGCTCGATCCGGACAAGGATCTGTTGCACGCCTTCGCCTTCGAACTGCGGCGATTACGCGAGGCCGCGGGACGGCCGAGCTACCGGCGGTTGTCCGGCCAGGCGAACTTTTCGGTGACGGCCCTGTCGGAGGCCGCGGGCGGCAACGTCCTGCCGAGCCTGCCGGTGACCCTCGCCTACGTCCGGGCCTGCGGCGGCGACGTCCAGGAGTGGGAGGAGCGCTGGCGCAAGCTCGCCGACGAGCTGGCCCGGCGCGAGGACGACCAGCCCGCCCGCCCCGCCGACGACGCTCCCTACCGTGGGCTCGCGGCCTTCGGCCCCGAGCACGCCGACCTGTTCTTCGGGCGCGAACGGCTGGTGGCGGACCTGTGCGCGCGGCTCGCCGCCTCGCCGCTGCTGGCGGTCTTCGGGGCTTCAGGGGCGGGGAAGTCCTCGCTGCTGCGCGCCGGGCTGCTGCCGGCCGTCGCCGCCGGGGGCGTTGCCGGCGGTGAACACTGGCCGGTCGTCGCGCTGACGCCCGGCGAGCACCCGCTGGAGGCGCTCCGCCTGCGCCTGGCGGCCCAGACCGCCACCCCCGCCGCCCTGCCGTCCGCCGTGGCGCGGATGCTCGAAGAGCGGCCGGAGCAGGCCCGCCTGCTGCTGGTGGTCGACCAGTTCGAGGAGGTCTTCACCCTCTGCCGGGACGAGCGGGAGCGCGCGGAGTTCGTCGCGCTGGTGGTCGCCATGAGCGTCGAGCCCAGGGCGCGGGTTGTGCTCGGCGTGCGCGCCGACTTCTACGCCCACTGCGCCGGCCACGCCGACCTGGTGGCCGCCATGCGCGACCGTCAGGTGCTGGTCGGCCCGATGGAGGAGGAGGACCTGCGGCGGGCCATCACCGGGCCCGCCGAGCGGGTGGGGGGCAAGGTGGCCCCCGAGCTGGTCGACATCATGGTCACCGAGGTGGGCGAGCAGTCCGGCGCGCTGCCCCTGATCTCGCACACGCTGCTGGAGACCTGGCGGCGGCGGCGCGGCTCCTCGCTGACCGTGACCGGCTACCGGGCGGCGGGCGGGGTGCGCGGGGCGATCGCGATGACGGCCGAGCGGGTCTACGGCGAGCTGCCGGACGAGCGGCGGCACCTGGTGCGGCGGGTGATGCTGCGTCTGATCGCCCCCGGCGACGGAACCGAGGACACCCGGCGGCGGGCCCGCCGCGCGGAGCTGGTGAGCGGCCCGGACAGCGCCGCGGTGGCGGCCGTGCTGGACCGGCTGATCGAGGGGCGGCTGGTGACCGCCGGCCAGGACAGCGTGACCATCGCCCACGAGGCGCTGATCCGGACCTGGCCGCGGCTGCGCTCCTGGCTGGCCGAGGACCGCGAGCTACTGCGCGCCCACCGCAAGCTGACCGAGGCGGCCGCGGAATGGGACCAGCACGGCCGCGACGCGGCGTTCCTGTACCGGGGGGCGCGGCTCGCGCACTGGGACGGCCGGTCGCTGGAGGGGCTCAACGACCTCGAACGCGACTTCCTCGCGGCGGGCCGGCGGCAGCAGGCCGGCGAGCGCGGCGCGGTCCGGCGGCGGGTCGTCCTGGCGCTGAGCGGCCTGACCTGCGCCGTCATCGCGGTGAGCGTGCTGGCGGCCATGGCGCTCATGCAGGCCGGGGAGATCAGCACTCAGCGCGACGTCGCGGTGTCGCGGCAGCTCGCGGCCGAGTCGCGCACGCAGTCGCAGTTCGACCCGGAGGGGGCGCTGCGGCAGGCGCGGCGGGCGTACGCGGTCCGTCCCACCGGCGAGGCGGAGACCGCGCTGCGCCAGGCGCTGGTCGACGACCGCATGCTGATGTCGCTGCCCGGCCTCACCGGCCGGCAGATGGGGGTGGCCTGGAGCGCCAGGGGCGCCCACGTGGCGGCGACCGCCTCGGACGGCACGGTGCGCGTGTGGTCGTGCGACCCCCGCACCGGGCTGCCGTCCGGCGTCCCGCTCGTGCTGACCGGGCACCAGGGCGACGTGCACAGCCCCGCCTTCAGCCCGGACGGGCACCGGCTCGCCACCGCGGGCTCGGACGGCACGGTGCGGGTGTGGTCACTGGACGGCTCCGCCCCGCCGGTCGTGCTGACCGGCCACCACAAGACGGTGTGGAATGTGGCGTTCAGCCCGGACGGGCGGCGGGTCGCCAGCACCGGCGAGGACGGCACCGTGCGCGTCCAGGACTCCGGCGGCGCGGGCGGGGCGGTGGTGCTGCGCGGGCACGAGGGTCCGGTGGAGGGCGTCGCCTTCAGCCCGGACGGCCACCGCCTGGCCACCGGCGGCCACGACCGCACGGTGCGCCTGTGGGACCTCGGCACGGGGAAGGCCACGGCGGTGCTGCGCGGCCACGACGGCGCGGTCAAGACCGTGCGGTTCAGCCCGGACGGCACGCGGGTGGCCAGCGCCGGCGCCGGCGTCGACGGCACGGCGCGCGTCTGGCCGGCCGGCGGGCACGGCGACCCGGTGGTGCTCCGCGGCCATGACGGCACGGTGGAGGGCCTCGACTTCAGCCCCGACGGCCACTGGCTCGCGACCACCAGCGACGACTCCACCGTGCGGGTGTGGAGCTCGGACGGCGGCGGCCATCCGCTGGTGCTGCGCGGCCACCAGCGGGTGGTGTGGAGCGTGGCGTTCAGCCCGGACGGGGCGCGGCTGGTCTCCGGCGGCGAGGACGGCACGGTGCGGGTCTGGTCCCTGCGCGACGGTTCGACGATTCTGCGCGGTCACCGTGGCGCCGTGTGGTCGGCGGCCTTCCTGCCCGGCGGGCGGCGGATCGTCAGCGGGGGCGAGGACGGCGAGGTCGGCCTCTGGGATCTGTCGACCGGGCGGCGGCGGGTGCTCGGCGGCGGCCACCGCGGCGAGGTGCCCGGCGGCGGCCACGGTGAGGTGCTCGGCGGCCATCGCGGCGAGGTGCTGGGCGTCACCGCCGCTCCCGACGGCCGGCACGTGGCGAGCGCGGGCCGGGACGGCACCGTGCGCATATGGGATGTGGACGGGGCCGCGCCGCCGGTCGTCCTGCGCGGGCACAGCGGCGTGGTGTGGACGGTGTCCTTCAGCCCGGACATGCGCCGCATCGCCACCGCCGGCATCGACGGCACTCTGCGCGTCTGGTCCGCCGACGGCTCGGGCCCGGCCCTGGTCCGCAAGGCCGACGAGGGCCAGATCCGGTTCGCGGCGTTCAGCCCGGACGGGCGCCACATCGCCACGGGCGGCCAGGACGGCACTGTGCGGGTGTGGGACATCACCGGCGAGGCCCCGCCCGTGGTGCTGCGCGGCCATCAGGGGCTGGTCTGGTCGGTGGCGTTCAGCCCGGACGGCCGCCGCGTGGCGAGCGCCGGCAGCGACGGCACCGTCCGGGTCTGGCCGGCGGACGGGCGGGGCACGCCGCTGGTGCACCGGGCCCACCAGGGCATGGTGTGGTACGTGGCGTTCAGCGCCGACGGCCGCTGGGTGGCCTCGGCCGGGCACGATGCCACAGTGCGCGTGTGGCGGTCGGACACGGCCGGCCAGCCGCTGACCTTCTCCGGGTTCGGCGCGAGCGTCGAGAGCGTCTCGTTCGCCGAGGACGGCCGGCGGATGCTCACCACGCACGACGACGGAACCGTGCGCGTGTGGAACTGTGACGCGTGCGCGCCGACCGGCGGCCTGCTGCGCCAGGTGGACCGCGTGCTCGCCGGACCCGCCGGCCGGTAGACCGGCTCCGCGACCATGGACCGGCCGGAAGAACGCGGACCTCGGCCACGAACCGGGCAGAAAGACCGGTCCGCGGCCCTGAGGCCGGGTGGGAGAACCTCGCGCCGCTCGCGCGCATCTAATGCCGTGTCGTGCCGGCGGGGCGACGCGGAGACAGGGGGCGGCACATGACGGGAAGGCTGAGCCCGGACGATCCGGAGCGCCTGGGCGGCTACTGGCTGGCGGGACGGCTGGGCGCCGGCGGCCAGGGCGTGGTCTACGAGGCCTACGACGAGGAGGGCCGCCGGGTCGCGCTCAAGGTGGTGCACGGCGGCGCGGCCGGCGACCCGGAGCTCCGTGACCGTTTCGGCCGGGAGGCCTCGGCGGCGCGGCGGGTGGCCTCCTTCTGCACGGCCCGGGTGATCGCCGCCGAGCTGGACGGCGAGCGGCCGTTCATCGTCAGCGAGTACGTGGAGGGGCCGAGCCTGCGCCGCGCGGTGCAGGACGGGCGCGCCTTCACCGGCGACGACCTGCACCGCCTGGGCACGGCCGTCGCGACCGCGCTGGCGGCCGTCCACGAGGCCGGAGTGGTCCACCGCGACCTCAAGCCCGACAACGTGCTGCTCGGCCCGGACGGGCCGCGCGTGATCGACTTCGGCATCGCCCGGACGCTGGAGATGTCGCTGACCTCGACCGGGCTGGTGGCCGGCACCCCGACGTACATGGCCCCTGAGGTGTTCACCGGGCAGCGCGCGGGGGCGCCCGCCGACGTGTTCGCCTGGGGCGGCGTCATGCTGTTCGCCGCCACCGGCGAGGACCCGTTCAAGGCCGAGAGCCTGGGCGGGGTCATGCACCGGGTGCTGTCGGTGGACCCCGACCTGGACGTCCTGCCCGCCTCCCTGCGCCCGCTGGTCGCAGCGGCCCTGCGCAAGGAGCCCCAGGACCGTCCCACCGCGACCGACCTGCTGCTCGGGCTGATCAGCGGCGGGGAGGGCGCCGGCACGGCCCGGCTGCTGGAGCGGGGCAGCGCGGCGGCGGGACGGGTCGGCCCGGCGCAGGCGCGCGACCCCGCCCTCGGCACGCTCGCCGAGGACGCCTACGGCATGCTCTCCCCGGCCGAGCGCGACCTGGCGCCGGAGGTCTTCCTGCGCATGGTGGCGATCGGCCCGGACGGGGAGCCGGTCACCCGCCCGGCGCGGGCCGACGAACTGCCGGCGGGCGCCGGGAACGTGCTGCGCGTGTTCGCCTACGTGCTCTCGCACCAGGACGGAGAGGTGCGGCTCGTCCGCCCGGCGCTGCTGGGCGCGTGGCCGAGGCTGCGCTCCTGGGTGCAGGACGAGCGCGAGGGCCTGCCGGTCCACGCCGGCATCCTCGCGCAGGCGCGGCAGTGGGACGAGCACGGCCGCCGCGACGGCGACGTGCTGCAAGGCGGCCGCCTCGACGCCGCCGTGCGGTGGGCCGCCACCGGGCGCCGCCGGCTCACCCTCAACCCGCTCGAACGCGACTTCCTGGACGCCTCCGCCGCGCTGACCCGCCGGCGCGCGCGCCGCCGCCGCCTGCTCACGGCGGCTCTGGCCGTCCTGCTCGTGGTGTCGCTCGCGGCCGGGGGCCTCGCGGTCTACCAGGGCGCCCGCGTCGCCGAGCAGCGCGACCAGATCACCGCGCAGCGCGACCAGGCCAAGGGCCGTGAGCTGGCCTTCCTGTCCAGCACCCTGCGCACCGCCGACCCGGCCGTCGCGATGCTGCTGAGCGTCGCCGCCTACCGCCTGGACGGCGGCGCCGAGGCCCGTTCCAGCCTGATGTCCTCCCTCTACCAGCCGGAAACGGCCGTATTCACCGAACCGCCCGTGCGTGACTCTCCGTCCAGGGCGCTGGGCGGGGACGGGCGGCTGATGGTCAGCGTGTCGCCGGGCGAGATCCGCCTCTACGACCTGGCGCGGGGCCTGTTGATCAGGCGCGTCCCCACACCGGCGACGCGGGGGCTGGACGTGCGGGAGGTCGCGCTGAGCGCGGACGGGAGGCTGGTGGCGATCTCCACAGCGGACGTCCTCATCGTGTGGGACCTGCGGGCCGGCAGGGAGCGCGGCCGGTTGCGGCTGCCGGGCGGGGCACTGTGGACGAGGGTGGCGTTCGGGACCGGCGGGTCCACGCTCACCCTCGTGGACGACGACAGCGAGCCTTATGTCTGGGACCTCACGACGGGCCGCACCTATGGCCGCCACCATTGGCGGGGCTCAGACCCGGTCGTCTCGGACAAGGCACACCTGGCGGCGCTGGTCGGCATGGAGAACGGCCTGAGGGCCTACCGGCTGCCGGGCGGCACGGAGGACCGGCGCTTCCGCGAGGCCTGCCCGAGCGACACCGGTGTGGCGGCCTTCAGCGCGGACGGCGCGACCCTGGCGTGTGCCGGGTGGACGGTCAGGCTGGTCACCACGGGTACCGGCAAGCGCATCCCCTACCACGAGGACGAGGACTGGCGCTGGCCCGAGGGCGGGGCGCTGGCCGGCGGCGGGAGCCTCGGGCTGCGGTTCAGCCCCGACGGGCGGCTCCTGCTCGGGTTCGCCGACCGCGACATCACGGTGTGGCGGGTGGCCGACCAGCGGCAGATCTTCTCCTACCGGGCCGACGGCGAGGTCGACAACGCGAGCCTGGGCTCCGACGGCCGCACCCTGCGCTTCCTGATGGACGGCACGGTCGTCACCCTCGACTTCCGGCCGCGCGTCACCACGACCGGCCCCGGAGGGAAGGTCTTCAAGACGGGCCTGAGCCCGGACGCCCGGTGGATGTCCGCCGAACTCTCCGACTCCACCCCGATCCGGCTGTGGGATGTGCGCCGGCGCCGGTACGCCGGGGTGTTTCCCGGCACGGCCGATTCCGGCGTGCCCGCCGATTTCGACCCCCGAGGCCGGACGGCGGTCACCGTCACCGGCGGCACGCTGCGCGCCTTCGACATCCCGTCGCTCACACCGCTGTGGAGCCACAGGCTCCCCTCCGGATTCGACTCGGTGGGCGGCGTCTTCAGCCAGGACGGCGCGACCTACGCCGCGGTCCTCACCGCCCTCAACGGGTCGGCCGAGTTCCCCCTGCTGGAATGGGACGCCCGCACGGGGCGGCTGATCAGGACGTTGCGACCGGCCGTCGGCCCGGGCGCGATCGCCTTCACCCCCGATGGGCGCACGATCGTCACGTCCGCCGGGCGGCTGCTCGACGCCGTCTCCGGCGCACAGGTGGGCAACAGCGCGCCGTCGCTGGGCGAGCTCGCGGTCAGCCCGGCGGGCGGGCTGCTCGCCTCGGGCGGCGGCGCGGGGCGCGTGGCGCTGTACGACACGCGGACGAGGTCGGCGGTGCCGCCGGTGCTGCGCGGGGTGGCCGAGCCCATCGCGCTCATGTCCTTCTCCCCGGACGGGCGGCTGCTGGCCACGGTGAGCGAGTCCGGGACGGTGCAGTTGTGGGACGTGGACGCCAAGCGGCGGATCGGCGTGCCGGTCAAACTGTTCGGCGACTTCGCCATGAGCATGGCGTTCGACCCGGACGGTTCGGCCTTGACGATCTCCGACCAGAGCGGCACGCTCTACCGGCTGCCCGCCGGGGCCGGGGCCGCCGCGACGGCGGTGTGCGCGCGGGCCGGCCGCACCCTCACCCGCGCGGAGTGGACCCGCTACCTCCCCGGCATCCCCTACCGGGACGTCTGCCGCTCCTGACCGTACTGTGCGCCCGCCAGGGCCTCACTCGACGGCGGGGTCGTCGGCGGGAAGGGTGAAAAGGCGGACATATACCGGCCGGGCGCCCGGCGGCGCGGTCTCGGGGCGGTGGGTGTGCGCCTTGAGCAGGGTGATGTACGCCTCGTAGAACCGCGCGAAGTCCTCTTTGGTCATCCATCCGAAGCCTCGTGATCCGGTGGCCCATTCGGGGTCGCGCGCGTGGACCTCGGGGAAGCGCTCGAACAGCAGGCGGTCCTCCTCCATGCCGAGCCGGTGGAACTCGGCCAGGACGGGACGGTCCTCGGGGGCGAGCCGGTCGGGTGTGGGGAGCCGGATGTCCCCCCGGCCTCCGGCGGTGCGCCACCAGCGCTCACGGCCCGTCGAACGCTCCGGGATCTCCTCGATGAAGCCGTACTTCTCCAGCTGGCGCAGGTGGTAGCTGGTCGTGCCGGTCTTGGCGCCGAGCAGCTCGCCCAGCGTGGTGGAGGTCGCCGGGCCGTACATGTTGAGGTGGCGCAGCATGCGGCGCCGCATGGGATGGGCCAGGGCCTTCAGCCGCGCGGGGTCGTCGAGCAGGAACGGCTCGTCATCCTTCATGAGGAGCAGCCTAATACCGCAGAAGGATATCTGCAGATGCTCCTTTGCCGAGAACTCTCTGCAGAGTAGGTTCGGCGATATGACATCAAGCATCCTCGCGACCGCCGCGACCGCGCTCCGCCTGCTCGCCATCCCCGCCGTCACCATCCCCGCCGTCGCCGCCCCCTCCTTCGCCATCCCCGCCGTCACCATCCCCGCCGTCACCATCCCCGCCGTCACCGTCCCCTCCCTCGCGGTCCCCGCCACCGCCCACGCCGTCGCCGGCCCGTCCCTCGCCGGGGCGCGTGCCGTTCCGCACGGCCTCGTCGAGCCGTCGCCCGCGGTCCCCCCGGACCTGGCGGCGCGGGAGGTCTCGTTCCGGGGCGCCGGGGGCCTTGAGATGCACGGCACGGTGCTCTCCCCCGCCGCCGCCGGGCCGGGGCGCCGGGGCATCGTCCTGGTGCACGGCGCCGGCTCCGGAACGCCGCGCACGAAGCTCATGGAGGAGGCCGTCCAGTTCGCCCGCCGGGGCCTGTCGGTCCTGGTATACGACAAGCGGTCGGTGGGCTACTCACTGTTCCGCCGGTCGTACTCCCAGCTGGCCGACGACGCGCTCGGCGCGGTGGCGGCGCTTCGCTCCCAGCCGGGCGTCGACCCGGCGAAGGTCGGCATCTGGGGGCTCAGCGAGGGCGGCTGGGTCGCGCCGCTGGCCGCCTCCCGGTCCGCGGACGTCGCGTTCGTCGTGCTGGTCGGCGCCAACGCGCTGCAGCCGCTGCGCCAGCAGACGTGGGCGGTGGCGGCCGGGCTGCGCAAAGCGGGCGTGTCGGGCTCGCTCGTCGACCGGACCGAGCCGAACCTGTACCGGGCGATCACCGACGGCGGCATGTTCCCCGAGCCGTACTACGACCCGGCTCCCGTCCTGGCGTCGCTCCGTCAGCCGGTCCTGGCCATCTGGGGCACCTACGACCTGCTGACGCCGCCCCGGGAGACTCCCCCGCTGCTCGCCAAGGCGCTGGAGAGCGGCGGCAACCGGCGCTACACCTTCCGCTTCTTCGGGAAGGCCGACCACGCCGCGCACCGGACCCCGGACGGCGGCGTCACCCGCCTGCCCGAGCTCGCCCCCGGCTACGCCGACCTGGTGGGGTCCTGGACGGCCGCCGCCATCGCGGGAAAGGCGCCGCTCGTGAGCGTCTCCGGACCCGCGCCCGTACAGGCCTCACCGACCGTGCCCGTCGATCCGCCGGCGTGGTGGGAGTCGGCGAACGCCCAGGCCGCCGCCCTCGCCTTGATGCTGGTCGCGTTCACGGCCTACCCGGCGACCACGCTGGTGCGGCGCCTGCGGGGCCGTGCGCGCCCCGCGGCGAGCCGGGCCGCGCGGCTGCTCAGCGCGGGCGGGCTCACCTCGGTCGCCGGCTCCTTCGGCTACGTGTTCTACCTGGTCATGACCGGAGGCAAACTGGCCACCACGGGACCGGTGGCGGCGGGGCGGCCGCTGATCTGGCTCGCGCTGCAGGCTCTGGCGGTGACCACGGCGGCCGCGACCGCCGTGGTCGCGTCGGGCCTGCTCCGCGGCCGGGCGCCCCGCGCCGGCGACCACGCCACCGGAGACCTTTCCCACCGCGGGGGGCGTCCCGGGCGGGGCGAGCGGGTCCGGCTCGGGCTGCTGCTGGCGGGCGGGGTCGTGTTCCTGCCATGGGCCCTCTACTGGGGCCTGCTGCTCCCGTGACCGAAGGCCCCGCCCGCCTCCCGGGCTCAGCCGGTCCGGGAGTCCGCGCCGCCGACGCCGCCCGCGTTGCCCGCGTCGTCGAGGTCGAGGAGGTCGACGTCGGCGTGGGGTTCGCCGCCGGACAGAGTGGGGTAGCCGGGGCCGCGGTCGAAGAAGGGGACCGCCGGGGCGGCGCGCAGTTCCGCCCGCAGCGCCTCGGTGGCGGCGGCGTCCACGCGCGGCTGGTCCACCGGGCCGTCCAGGACGACGCCGTAGTCGGCGCGGGCGCCCTCGGGCGACACCTTGCCGTCGCGGACATCGGCGGCCACCGCCTCGGGGTCGCGGTCGTAGGGCGAGCCCCAGCCACCGCCTCCGGTGGTGCGCACCCGGACGATCTCGCCGGCCCTGACCGGGAAGTCGTCCACGAGCCCCTCCATCTCCCGGCCGCCGACGGTGACCAGGAAGGGGCGGCCCGCCCTGCCGCCGTTGACGCCCCAGCAGGCCAGGATGGACCGGTCGGCGATGGACATGAACGAGGCGTCGCGCAGCATCAGGATGTGCTTGTCGTAGCCGAGGCCGCCCCGGTACAGGCCGGGGCCGCCGGAGTCGCGGGCGAGGCCGAGCCGTTCGACCCTGAACGGCCAGCGCGCCTCGGCGAACTCCACGGGGATGTTGCGCGAGTCGGGGACGATGTGGATGGTGTCCTCGCCGTCGGCGTACCAGCGTCCGCCGGAGCCGCCGCCCAGCACCTCGCGCATCAGGTACGGCCGGCCCTCCTCGTCCTCCCCGTACACGCCGGTGTAGCGGATGGTCTCCTGGTCGGCGGGCATGCGGCCGCCGGTGGCCTTGGCCAGCGCGCCCGCGAGCACGCCGAGCAGGCGCAGGATGACGAACGTGCGCGCGTTGGTCGGGGCGGGGAAGATCGGGGTGAGCAGGGTGCCCTTGCCGGGGAACCTCATCTCGATGAGCGGCACGACGCCCTCGTTGACGTCCAGCTCGGCCATGCGCTCGGGGGTGTCGGCGAGATTGCGCAGGATGGGAGCCAGCCACTTGATCAGGAAGACCCCGCCCGCGTAGTCGCCGGCGTGGTTGATCGGGCCCTTGGCCTGCGGCGAGGTGCCGGTGAAGTCGATGACCAGCGGCCGCTCCGCCGAGTGGTCGACGGTGAGCGTGATGCGCTGGGCGTGCAGCCGGGGCTCCTCGACGCCGTCGTGCTCGGCGTAGTCCTCCCAGACGTGCACGCCTTCGGGGATCTTGGACAGCAGCTCGCGCCGGAAGGTCTCGGTGGTCTTGGCGATGATCGCGTCGAAGCATCCCTCGACGGCGGCCCGGCCGTACCGGGCGAACAGCTCGGCCAGCCGGCGGGCCCCCATCAGGCAGGCCGAGCACTCGGCGTCCAGGTCGCCGGCCAGCGAGTCGGGCATGCGGGAGTTGCGGGTCATGATGGTCAGGGCGGCCCTGTTGGGCACGCCGCGGTCCCACAGCTTGATCGGCGGGACCATCAGCCCCTCCTCGAAGGCGCTGCGGGCCCGCGAGGGCATCGACCCGGGCACGGCGCCGCCGATGTCGTCGTGGTGGCCGAACGCCTGCACGAACGCCACCACCTCGCCGTCGTGGAACACCGGGACGGTGACGCACAGGTCGGGCAGGTGGCCGATGCCTCCTTCCGACAGGTAGACGTCGTTGTGGAAGAACACGTCGCCGGGGTTCATCTCGGCGATCGGGAAGTCGCGCACGATCGGCTGGACGAGCGCCGAGTAGGAGCGGCCGGTCAGCTTGCGCAGCCGCGCGTCGTGGATGCCGGCGCGGAAGTCGTGCGCGTCGCGGATCATCGGTGAGCGGGCCGTGCGGGCGATGGCCGTCTCGACCTCCATCTCGACCGAGGCGAGGGTCCCCTCGACGATCTCCACCAGCACCGGGTCGACCTCGCTCACGCGTCCGCTCCCTTCACGAGCTCCGCGGCCGGCCCGCCGGCCGTCACCGGGTCCTGCGACCGGCTCACGGACCGCACGACGAGGTTTCCGTGGGCGTCGACCTCGGCGGTGAAGCCGGGATGCAGCGGCAGGGTGGAGCCGTACTCCTCGATCACCGCGGGGCCGGTGACGACGTCGCCGCGGCGCAGGTCGCCCCGCTGGTGGACGGGCGCCGTCCACCAGCCGTCCCGCCGCTCGTCCGATCTGTCGCCCCGCCGGTCGTCCGATCTGTCGCCCCGCCGGTCGTCCGGTCTGTCGTCCCGCCGGTCGTCCGGTATGTCGTCCCGCCGCCCGCCCTGTGGGCCGGGCGGGGCTGGGTCCTCCTCGAAGTAGACCCTGCGGTGGCCGGGAGGCGGCGGTGGCGCGCCGTCCACCGACATCGGCAGCTCGGGCAGGGCGGGGCGGGTGATGGGACCGATGCCCGAGACGCGCAGGTTGACCCATTCGACGGCATGCCGGGGGTCGTCGCGGTACCCGTACCCGTACAGCTTGTGGTGGGCCTCGTGGAAGCGGCCGAGCACCTCGGCCCGCCACGCCTCGTCCAGCGGGCCGGACGGCGCGGGCACCCGCACCTCGTACGCCTGCCCGAAGTAGCGCAGGTCGGCGCTGCGCGCGTAGATGTGCCGGTCGCCGGCGAAACCCTCGCGCCGCAGCGCGTCCGCCGCCTGCGCCTCCAGGTCGCCGAAGACGTCCCGCGCCGCCTCAAGCGACAGCTCGCGCGTCACGTGCGTGCGCACGTAGTCGTTCTTGACGTCCACCGTGAGCAGGCCGAACGCCGAGACGTTGCCGGGGTCGACGGGCACGACCACCGCCGGCAGGGACAGGATGTCGACGAGGCGGCAGACCAGCAGCGGCCCCGACCCGCCGAAGGCCACCATCGGGAAGTCGCGCACGTCCAGGCCGCGCTTGACCGTGATCTGCCGGATGGCGTTGGACTGGTTGAACGCGCTGATCTCCAGGATGCCGACGGCCGTGCGCTCCGGGGACAGGCCGAGCTTGCCGGCCAGCGCCTCGACGGCGGCGCCGGCCGCGGCGGCGTCCAGCGGGATCTCGCCGCCGAGCAGGTGGGGCGGCACGCGGCCGAGGTACACGTGGGCGTCGGTGACGGTCACCTCGGTGCCGCCCCTGCCGTAGCAGACCGGGCCGGGGTCGGCCCCGGCGGACCTCGGCCCGACCTTCAGCGTGCCCTCCGGGGAGATCCACGCGATCGAGCCGCCGCCCGCGCCGACGGTCACGATGTCGATCATCGGGATCTTGCACGGGTAGCGGCCGACGGAGCCCTCGGTGGTGAGGGACGGCTCGCCGTCGACGACGACGGCGACGTCGGTGGAGGTGCCGCCGCCGTCCAGCGTGATGGCCGAACGGCGGCCGGCGGTGCCCGCGATGAGGGCGGCGCCCAGCGCGCCCGCGGCCGGCCCGGACAGCACCGTGGTGATCGGCTGGTGCACCACCTCGGCCGCCGACAGCACCCCGCCGTTGCTCTTCATCACCGAGAACGGCATGCCGAGGCGCGAGGACAGGTTGGCGATGTAGCGGCGCATGGTGGGTTTGACGGCCGCGTCGACCAGGGTCGTCACCGAGCGCTCGTACTCGCGGTACTCGCGCAGGACGTCGCTGGACAGGGAGACCACCGCGTCCGGGTGCTCGCGCTCCAGCACGGCCCGCATGGCGCGTTCGTGCCCGGGGTCGGCGTAGGAGTGCAGGAAGCAGACGCCGACGGCGGTGACACCCCGCGCCCGGAACCACCGTGCCACCTCGACGGCCTGCGCCTCGTCGAACGGCCGCACCTCCCGGCCGAGATGGTCCAGCCGCCCGCCGACCGTCCTGACCCGGTGCACCGGCACGATGCGGGGCGGCTTGACCCAGAAGTAGGAGTTGCCGTACCCGTCCGGGACGCTCTGCCGGGCGATCTCCAGGATGAACTCGAAGCCCTCGGTGGTGACGAAGCCGAGGTCGACCGGGCGGTCCTCGAGGAGCTGGTTGGTCGCGACGGTGGTGCCGTGCACGATGCCGGCGACGTCGGCGAGGAGCCGTCCGGCGAGGATCTTGTGCACGCCGTTCATGAACCCCTCCGCCGGATCGGCCGGCGTGGAAGGGGTCTTGGTCGTGGTGATCTCGCCGGTCTGCTCGTCCACCATGACCACGTCGGTGAACGTGCCCCCGGTGTCGACGCCGATACGGACATTGCGCATGCTCTCAGTGTCTACTGAACCGTTCCCGCCTCGGGAATCAGCGAGATCCGCCAAGAAATCGCCCATCCATCGGCAGCTTCCGCCGTCCATACGCCCCGGCCGTCCCCCGCACGCCACCAGACCGGAACCCGCGGAACGTCGTCCGCGAACCTCGCGGCGCACCCGGCCGGAACCCGTGGTGAGCCGGTCGGGACCCGCGGCGCGCCGGGCCTTGAAACCCGCGGGCACCATGGTGGAACCCGCGGGGCGTGGCGGCGGTAGGAAGGGCATGGAGCGACGCGACTTCCTGAGGCTCACGGGCGGTCTGACCGGCACGGCACTGCTCACGTCGTGCACCGGCGGCCCCGGTGGCACCCCCGCCTCCCCCGTTTCCGCACCCCGGCCCATGGCCGCGGCCACGCCGCCGGCCGCGCGGCACATCGTCTACGCCGACGTCTCGGCGCGCCTGGCGGCCTTCGACGCCGGGACCGGGACGACGCTGTTCACCGCCGACCGGCCGGTGCCCTCGGCGGACTGGCGGCGCCTGTACACCGTCTCCCCCGCCGGAGACCTGGTGACGCTGGAC
The DNA here is from genome assembly GCF_040607475.1 of Sphaerisporangium sp. NPDC005288. Lineage (NCBI taxonomy): Bacteria > Bacillati > Actinomycetota > Actinomycetes > Streptosporangiales > Streptosporangiaceae > Sphaerisporangium > Sphaerisporangium sp. NPDC005288. The sequence goes on from NZ_JBEXGT010000026.1 coordinate 62,504, forward strand.
GCCCTGACCGGTGAGGCGACCGCTCGTACCACCGTTCCACGAGGGCTGATCCCGCGTGTGGTGTCCTCGCTGGAGAACGCTGTGGCCCTGACGCCCCCTCCCCCGGCCTCCCCCTACGGCCGGCCGGGGCGCACCAGGACCAGCGTGGTGGTCGTCGCGCCGGACGGAGGGCGCAAGCCCAGGACCGTCCGCCTGAAGGGCAATTACCAGCCCGACGGGTTCACCGCCGTCGGCGACGGCCTGTTCCTCCTGCAGTATCTGCCCGCCGCCGCGCCCGAGAGCTACAAGGTGAAGGTCTACGACCTGGAGGACAAGGCGCTGTGGCCGCTGTCCACCCGCGACAAGAAGCCGGTGCCCGAGGACGCGGAGGAGACCATGCGCGGCGACGGGCGCGCCGCCGTGCTCGACCCCGTCCAGCAGCGGCTCTACACCCTCTACACCCACCAGCCCAACCACCTGCACACCCGTGACCTGCTGGCCGGGCACGGCACCGGGGTGCACGCGTTCGTCCACGTGCTCGACCTCAACCAGCGGTGGGCGTACTGCCTGGACCTGCCCGAGCCGTTCGGCCGGGCCCCGGCCGCCGGACACACCCTCACCCTTTCCGCGGGCTCGCTGTACGTGTACGAGGACGGCCGGGGAACGCTCGTGCGGGCGAGCACCGAGTCGCTCACCATCGTCGACACCGCGACGATCGGCGCGTCCCCCGCCAAGGGCTCCTCGGCGGCGTCGGCCTCGGCGGGCACGACGGCCGCGTCGGTCATCGCCTCCTCCGAGGGCTTCGTGTACCTGGCCGCCGGGCCGTCCCTGCGGGCCGTCGACCCGCACTCGCTGGCCGTGCGGCGCGAGTGGCGCCTGCCCTCGCCCGCGCGCGGCGCCGTGGTCACGCCCGGCGGGGACGGGGTCTACGTGGGCGTCACCAACGGCGTCCTGCGTTTCGACGGCGGGAAAGGAGGAAACGGCGGCGGTCCCGCGGCCCGGCTGTCCATCCCCGGCCTCACCCTCCTCCGCCACGCGGCGCCCGCCAACACCTGACCACCCCCACCGACGCCACCGGTCGGCCGGCCGCCTGACCCCTGCCAGGCGGCCCTCGTGTGCGGGCGAACTGTATGCTGACGCCCCGTGAGTGATACGTCCGCCTTGTCCGCCGTCCCCGCGCCCCCGCACCGCGACGCGGTGCTGAGGTTCTTCCACGGCCCGATGGACTGCGGCAAGTCCACGCTCGCGTTGCAGATGAACTACAACCACGGCCGCCAGGGCCGGCGGGGGCTGGTGCTGACCAAGCACGACCGCTCGGGCGGCCCGCGCGTCACCAGCCGCATCGGGCTGGGCCTTTCGGCGGTCGAGGTCGACGAGGACCTCGACCTGGTCGGGCTGGTGCTCGCCCACGACCGCATCGACTACCTCATCTGCGACGAGGCGTGCTTCTACACGGTGACGCAGATCGAGCAGCTCGCCGAACTGGTGGACGAGCACGGCGTGGACGTCTACGCCTTCGGCCTGGCCTCGGACTTCCGCTCGCGCATGTTCCCCGCCGCACAGCGGCTGTTCGAACTGGCCGACGAGGTGTCCCGGCTGCAGGTGGAGGTGCTGTGCTGGTGCGGGCGCCAGGGCAGGCTGAACGCCCGCGTCGTGGACGGGGTCATGGCACGAACCGGCGAGCAGGTCGTCATCGCCGACACCGACGGGGCGCAGGTGCACTACCGCGTGCTGTGCCGCCGCCACTACCGCTCCGGCGACCTCGGCGAGTCCCGCGCCGCGTCGCTCACCACGGCCGGCGCCTGACCGGAGTCTCCCCCGCGGAACCCGCACGTCCAGCGCCCTGACCGGAGTCCCGGACGTCCCGGTGAGTCCCTCGTGCACCGCTTGAGCGAAACGTCCCCGCGCCGTTGGATAGCTGCGGTACCTTGATCGCCCCTCCAACGATCAAGACCGAAACGAGTGTTTCCAGCATGCCTGAAAACGACACAGGAGACCGTTCCGGCACGGTGAGCCGCAGGGCCTTCGCCCTCGGCGCGGCGGGCGGTCTGGCCGCGACGGGCGCGGGCGCCCTGGACCTGCTGGCGGCGTCGCCTGCGGCGGCCAACACCGACCCGTCGGTGTTCACCGTGGACGTCAAGGACTACGGCGCCAAGGGCGACGGCGTCACCGACGACTCCGACGCGATCCGGGCGGCGGTGGCGGCGGCCATCGCCAGCCGCGCCTCCGGCGTCGTCCGCAAGGACGTGTTCTTGCCCCGCCACTCGACATTGCGGTAGAGGAAGTACTGGTTCTGCCCGGCCCCGTACGTGGGGTACACCGAGGCGCCGTCGACCTGGTCCACCGACCAGTAGTACGCGAAGCGCGAACGGCAAGATGATCTACGAGGGCTGCCGCACCCACCACACGACCACCGCGGTGGGCGTCACCGGCGGCTCGGCGTTCCTGCGGTACGCGAGCGCGCCGGCGCGCTACGCCTTCCGTGACAGCTGGGCGACGGCGGACGTCTCGGGCTGACCGGCGCCGCCACCGTGAGAGCGGGCCGGGAGGGCGGACCGCGGGCCGAAGGAGGGCGGACCGCGGGCCGAGTGGCCCGCTCAGGAGGCGGAGGCGATGTCCTCCATGCGGGAGGCGAGCTGGACGGGGTCGCCGCCGAGCAGCGCGGACGTCGCCCGCCACCAGGCGAACCACTCGCCGCTGCGCCACATCCAGTCGACGCGTTCGACGGCGGCGACCACGTCTCCCTTGGCCTGCCAGCGCGCGCCGACCTGCTCGCCGGTGGCGCCGTGGCGCAGCGCCCACTGGCGGAGGTACTCGGCCGCCTGCTGGTCGACCGTGTCGGCGTAGGGGTCGGGGTCCTCGCCGGGGAGCGGGTGCGGGCCGAGCCCCGCGGCGACGCCCCAGCTCCACTGGGCCTCCGCGGCCCGGGAGTAGCGCAGCGAGGAGAAGTCGAGGTTGGACCCGAGCGCGCCGTCCGGCCGCTCGACCACGACGGCGTCCAGCCGGCCGCCCGCGTCGAACGCGACGACCAGGCGCGCGCCGGGGACGGCGTCCGCCGGCAGCTCGACGCGGTCCTCCGCCTGCCAGGAGTTGAGGTCCACAGAGGCGACCGGCGGGCCCCAGGCGGCGTCGGCGCCGTCGTCGGCGATCCAGGCTGCGAGCATTTCCAGGACGGTGAGGTCGATCCACGGCTCGATGGCCGTGTTGGCGGCCAGCACCTCGTCCGGCGCGGGGATCTTGCCGCCGCGGCCGGAGGTCCACCAGTCCGCGCCCAGCACTCCGGTGCCGACGAGCAGGCCGGCGATCGCCGCCAGCTCCGAGGAACGCCGGGTCAGCGCGGCTCCTTGCGCCAGTTCGGCACAGCGGGCGGTGCGCTCGGCGCCGAGCACGGTCGCGGCGTCGCCCAGGAGCGAGGCGGCCGTCGGCTGCCGCTCACCCAGCAGGTCGTGGATGAGCCGCCGAGCCTCTGATCGAGCGTCCTCCGCACGGAACTCTCGCATATCCCCACGTTACGCCCGGAGATCCTCTTCCGCGAGGTCCGACAATATCCCCAGACCACATCAGAACCTCCATATGCCTCCGACCATGGCAAACCACCCACCACTCGCACCGAACCCCCACCCCGGCCATGAGAACCCCTTGGGTCACCAGCCCGGGCAGGCCCAGGTCAGTGCACCCAGACCAGTCGATCTAGGCCAGTCGATCCAGGCCAGTGGACTCAGGCCAGTGGACTCAGGCCAGTCGACCCAGGCCAGTCGACTCAGACCAGTGGACTTATCCCAAGTCGACCAACCCAGGTCGGTGGCCTTGATCGGCGCACCTTGATCGGCGCACCCTGATCGGCGCACCCTGATCGGCGCACCCTGATCGGCGCACCCTGATCGGCGCACCCTGATCGGCGCACCCTGATCGCCGGCCCTCGATCGGCGGACCTGGGGCGGCGGGGCGGGTCAGCGTGCGCGGCCGGAGCGGCCGAGGAGCCAGCCGATGACCGCGCTGCCGAGGGCGACGCCCGCGCCCATGCCGAACGCCGTCAGCACCGGCCAGACCGGCGTGCCGCCGGAGCGGGACGCCCCGCCCCCTTGCCCCGCCTCGGCGCGCGGTCGCTCGAACACCTGCCCGGCGAGCGCCGCCGCGGGAGCCGCCGCCGAGCCGGCGGCCGTCACCGCCCCAGGCGCGGCCGGAGCCGCCGCGGGGACCAACGCCGGCAACCCGCCGTCCTGCAGAGCACCGGCCTGCGGAGCACCGGCCTGCCGCGCGACGACGGCGGGGCCGGTGCCCGCCGCGGCCCGGGTGGTCGCGGCGGTGACCTGGAGGTGCTGCTCGACGGCGCTGAAGAACTCACCGGCCGTCCGCTTGGCGACCGAGCCCAGCATCCGCTGCCCGACGCCGCCGATCATCCCGCCGATGACGGCCTCGGCGTCGTAGTCGACCCGGGTCGCGCCGCCGTCGACCTCGCTGAGCCGGATGAGCACGGTCGCCTCCACCGTGCCGGGCGCGCCGGCGCCGCGTGCGCGGAGGGTGAACCGCTCGGGCTCGTGCGGGTCGGACAGGGCGACTTCGCCCTGGTAGATGCCCTTGATGGAGGCGACGCCCGCGCTGACCGTCATGCGGTAGGTGTCGGCGCCCGTGGCCTCCAGCCGCTCGCATCCGGGGATCGTGCGCACCAGCACGGCCGGATCCTGGAGCGCGGCCCACACGCTGTTGCGGTCGACCCCGACGACGGCACTGCCGACGACCTTCATGGACACCTCCGATGCCGAGAGACTAGGGACGGGCCGTGGCACGCATAAGGGCAACTTCTGCCCGCCCGACCGGCCGGACCTCGTCAGATGTCGCCGCCGCCGAGGTGACGCCGACATCCCCGCCCCGCCTCAAGGTCACGCTAACACCACCCCACCCTCCACAGGCCGCGCTCGCAACGGAGACGACTCCAGCACGGCTCGGCGCCCGCCCTGCGCGGGCGAGGGCTTGGGACGGCAGTGGGATCAGAGTCCACCGGCCAGTGGCCGGGTACCGGAAAGGCTCTCCCCTTCCCTCCCAGTACCCGGCCTGTCCGGCGGCGGCACGGCCTGGGCCGCCGTCCTGGCCGCCCGCCGCCGGACGTTCGTACCGGCCTCCACCCGCGACCGGACGTTCCCGCCGACCCCACCCGGGACCGGACGTTCCCGCCGACCTCCTGTGGACGCCGGGGTCAGCGGTAGGTCCGGACCCCCGGCGTCCGTCGGTGTCGTGGGGGCCGGGGGTCAGCCGGCGGTCAGGGGTAACTCCACGGGGTGACCGCCGTACAAGGTGTGCAGGGCGTCGGGCGCGCTGATCCAGACCCGCGTCCCGGCGTCCACGGAACGCAGGGTCACCGGGTGGAACATGTGCCGCACCAGGCCTCGGTGGGCGTGCTCGATGACATCCTCGAACAGCGGCGCCGAGACGGCGACGGCCAGGTCGGCGCCCGGGCGTTGCCGCAGCGCCGCCCGAACCTCGTCGCTGTCGCGCAAGGCGCGGGCCGTGGCCGCCGCCCGGCCCGCGAACCCGTCGTCCCCGATACTGATCGGCCCCTGGTGGAACGCCACGCGCAGCCGCAGCCGCGCGGACGCCCCCGTGCCGGCGCGCTCGTTGCGCCGCCGCAGGGCGATGCGCAGCTCGCCGGTCAGCCCGGCGATCACCCGTGCCTCGTTCACTCCCGGCGGCAGGATGAGCAGCGGCCCGGCACCCGCCCCCGCGACGGCGCCGGACGACCCCACCGGCCCCGAGACGCCCTCCTCGGCGCGCGGCGACGCGGCGGCGTTCCGTCCGCCCGTGCCGTCCTCGAAGCCGGACGGCTCGGGCGGAGCCGAGCCACCGATGCCGTACTCGACGCCGGACGCCGGATGGCGGGCGACGCCGGACGAGTCGAGCGGAACGTGGCCGGCGGTGCCGTGCTCGAGGCCGGACGGGTCGGGCAGGGCGAGGTCGGCCGTGCCCTGCTCGGCGCGCGGGGGCGCGGGGAGCGGGTCGGCGATGTAGAGACGGTCCAGTCCCGCGTGCGCGGCGGCCTCCTCGATCACCTCGGCGAGGCGGCGGCGCGTCTCCCCATACCGCACGCCGGATCGCCCCCCGTCCTGCTCGGCGTCGACGGCGACGCAAAGTCGGCGTACTTCTCCCCCCAGATCGTTCACCAGTGCTCTCCCTCCCATCTCATCGTTTCGACGGATACGCGGCTCCCCTCCCGGCGCCGCGCTCCCCACCTCGGCACCGCGGTCATCCCCGCAGGCACCTCCGCGGTCATCACCGCGGACACCACCGCGGACACCACCGCGGACACCACCGCGGACACCACCGCGGACACCACCGCGGACACCACCGCGGTCATCACCGCGCCGGACCGCCGGCGGCGGGACCGTCGCCCGTCTCGGCGGAGGCGCGCAGCGCGCGGATGTCGTGCACGACGATGCGCCGGTACCCGGTGCCGATGACGCCCGTCCGGCGCAGCACGGTCAGCGCCCGGCCGACCGCCGGGTCCTCCGCCTCCGCGAGCCCCGCGAGCTCCGGCCGGGTGAGCGAGACCCCGATCATGACGCCCTCCGGGACGGTCTCGCCGTAGCAGCGGGCCAGCTCGACCAGGACGCGGACCAGCCGGCCCATCGCCGTGTACGCGCCCGTCGCGTACCGGCGGGCCGCGGCGCGGCGCCCGCCGGTCGGGCCGTAGATCGCGTGGGCGAACTCCGGGAACCGCACGGCGAGCCGGGCCAGTTCCCGCGGCGGGATGCGACGCGCGAGGCAGGCGTCCGCCGCGGTGACCGTCACCTCCTGGCGCCGCCCGGCCAGTACCGCGGCCTCCCCCACCAGGTCGCCTCCGGCGCGGATGCCGACGAGCGCCGCCCCACCCGCGACGCCACCCGCCCCCGGCACACTCCTCGGACCGTCCCCCATGCCGGAGCGGGGTACCGCCCCCTGCCGGTCACTGTCGCCTTTGCCCCACCCCGGCACGACACCAGGACCGTCATCACGACTGGGATCGTCACCCTTGCGCGGTTCGGGGACGGCGCCCAGGTCGGCAACGGCCGCCGTGCCCCGGGTGCCGCCCGAGCCGGGGGCGCCGATCCTCGGGACAGTGGCCGAGGCGGACATGGGACGGGTGCTGGTGATGCCGACGCAGCCGTCGAGCAGGAGGATCGCGTCGGCGGACCACTCGCCCTCGGTGGTCAGGGCGGTCCCCGCCGCGTACTGCCAGGGCCTCCCCAGCGCCAGCAGTTCGTCTCTCACCTCGCCGGGCAGACCGCCGAGCAGGCCGCGCCGGGGCCAGGCGCCCACATTGCGGATCACGCAGGCCCGCCTTGGTACGGGGCCGGTCATGGCAGTCCTCCCACCTCACGCCGGCCGCCTGAGGGCCGGTGGTCCGTGCCCGGGCCCCCACCCGTGCCTTGCCGCGCGAGCGCGGGCCGGCGTGCCGGCGGCGCGCACGCGTGGAGCCCCGGGAGGCCGGGTCGCCGACGGCGATGGCCTCTCGGGTGCACGGCGTGGCCGCGGCGCAACCGTTCCCGTTCGCGGGTCCTACCCTCCGTCGACGTCCTTGCGGATACCTTGCGGATGGGCAACAACGGCGGCCGGCCGGATCGCGCGCTTTCGGCAAGGGATCGGCGTGATGGCAAGATTGCCCGTCATGATCTGGGGACGGAAGGCGTCACGCGCGGCCGCGGGACTGGGACTTCTGGTGGTCTGCTCGATGGGCGGGACCGCCTCCGGCGAGGCGCCCCCGGTGGGCGCGGCCTCCGCCGAACGGCCTCGGGTCCCCCCTGGCACGGGCGGATCGCCGCAGGTCCGCCCCACCTTCGGCCGGCCACCCGAGGCGCGGCCCCCCATCACCGACGGGCCCCTCTCGCGTTCCTCGCCGGGTCCCGCGGTGTCTCCGAGCGCCATGGTTCCCGCAGGCCCCACGCTCACTCCACGCCCGCAAGCCTCCCCGGGACCTGCGGTCTCCTCGGTGCCGGTGGGGGCGGCGCCTCGGGACGGGGAGGTGGGGCGGGTCCGGGCGCAGGCCGGTGAGGTCGTGCCGGTGATCAGCTCGATCCCGACCCGGCGGAAGGTCGTCTTCCTCACCATCGACGACGGCTGGGAGCAGGATCCGGGGTTCGTGCGGCTGGTCCGGGAGCGGGCGGTCCCCATCACGGTGTTCGCGATGCGCGACGCGGTGGAGGCGCGCGGCGTGCCGGACCCGGGGGCGGCGGGCGGACGGTACGTCGGCGCGGGCAAGTGGTCCTACTTCCGGGAGCTGCGCGACCTCGGCGTGCCGGTCGAGGCCCACACGCTGACCCATCCGAACCTGTGGAACCTCGGGAGCCGGGCGCAGCGCAAGGAGATCTGCGGCTCGGCCGAGGTCGTGGCGAGGGAGATCGGTCGCAGGCCCGTGCTGTTCCGGCCGCCGTTCGGCAACTACACCGGGACCACGCTGCGGGCGGCGAAGTCGTGCGGGCTGCCGGCCGTACTGCTGTGGACGGCGACGGTGCAGCCGGGCGGGAAGATCTCCTACCAGACGCCGGACAAGCGGCTGCACCCCGGCGACATCCTGCTCCTGCACTTCCGCGCCCATCTGGCGAGGGACTTCCGGATCCTGCTCGACAAGATCGAGCGGCGCGGCTTCGAGCTGGGGAACCTGGATGCCTACCTCAGGGCGGCGGGCGTGCGCCTGCCCGCTCCGCCGGGCGGTGTAGGGGGGAATCAGCCGGTGGGGTGACGCCCCGGCCGGGCCGAGAGGCCGACCATTGACCCGTCGCCGGGGGGACCGGCGGGCGGGGGTGTGACGAAGATCGCACAGGACGGCATGACCTCCGCATCACGTTTACTCTACAAGCCGTAGTACTACTAGAAGTAGAACTACCAGACGTAGAGCTGAGGGGCCCGGGTGAGGGGTGCATGGACGCACTGGATCTGGCACGGTGGCAGTTCGGGGTCACCACCGTGTACCACTTTCTCTTCGTACCCCTGACGATCGGCCTCGGGGTCTTCGTCGCCGGCCTGCAGACCGCCTGGCACCGCACGGGCAAGGAGGACTACCTGCGGCTGACCCGGTTCTTCGGCAAGCTCTTCCTGATCAACTTCGCGATGGGCGTGGTCACCGGCATCGTGCAGGAGTTCCAGTTCGGGATGAACTGGAGTGAGTACTCCACCTTCGTCGGCGACGTCTTCGGCGCGCCGCTCGCCCTTGAGGCGCTGCTCGCCTTCTTCCTGGAGTCGACGTTCCTCGGGTTGTGGATCTTCGGCTGGGACCGGCTGCCCAAGCGGGTGCACCTGGCCTGCATCTGGGCCGCGGTGCTCGGCTCTAACATCTCGGCGTACTTCATCCTGGCCGCCAACGCCTGGATGAAGCACCCGGTCGGCTACCAGGTGGTCGACGGCCGGGCCCGCATGACCGACCTGTGGGCCGTCCTGACCAACCCCACGGCCCTGGCCCAGGTGCCCCACGTGGTCGCCGCCGCCTTCGTCGTCGCCGGCGGCTTCGTCATCGCGGTCAGCGGCTACCGGATCACCCGCGAGCGTCGCGCGGCCACCGGCGGGGACGCCGCCGTCCCGCTCGCCCGCGCCGCCCGCGTCCCCGGCGACCCGGCCATGTGGCGCGGCGCCCTGCGGGGCGCGCTGGTCATGACCGCCATCGCCGGGGCCGTCCTCGCCGGCACCGGCGATGCGTCCGCGCGGTACATGGGCGAGCAGCAGCCCATGAAGCTGGCCGCCGCCGAAGGGCTGCGGCACGACACCGCCGGGGCGCCGTTCTCCCCCGTGCCGGGCATCGAGGTGCCGAACCTGCTGAGCCTGCTGGCCGCGCACGACCCGCAAGCCCGCGTGCAGGGCGTCGAGGACATCCAGCGGCGCTACCAGGCGGAGTTCGGGCCCGCCGACTACCGGCCGAACATCCCCGTCGTCTACTGGTCGTTCCGCCTCATGATCGTCTTCGGGCTCTCGACGGTGGGGCTGTCGCTGCTCGGCCTCTGGCTGACCCGGCGCCGCCGCCCGGTCCCCGCCTGGTTCGCCCGCGCCGGCCTGCTCGCCCTCCCGCTGCCCACGCTCGCGGTGATCGCCGGGTGGCTGCTCAGCGAGATCGGGCGGCAGCCCTGGACCGTCCAGGGCGAGCTGCTCACCGCGGCCAGCGTGTCGCCCGGGGTGTCGCTCGGCGAGGTGGCCGCATCGCTGGCCGTCTTCACGGTCCTGTACGGCGCGCTGGCGATCGCCGAGGCCCGCCTGCTCGTGCGGCACGTCAAGGCCGGGCCCGACCCCCTCACCGTGTCGCCGGACCCGCGCGGGCCGGGCGACGTCGACGCCGAGGCGGCCCTCCTCACACCGACCCTCATGTACTAGGAGAGCGCGATGGAACTCACCACCTTCTGGTTCCTGGTCGTCGCCTTCCTGTGGACCGGCTACTTCGTCCTTGAGGGCTTCGACTTCGGCGTCGGCGCGCTGCTGCCCCTGCTGACCAGGGGCGAGGCCGAGCGCAAGCAGATGCTCGAGACGATCGGCCCGGTCTGGGACGGCAACGAGGTGTGGCTGATCACCGCGGTCGGCGCCATGTTCGCGGCCTTCCCCGCCTGGTACGCGGGGCTGCTCAGCGGGTTCTACCTGCCGCTGGTCATGGTGCTGGCCGGCCTGATCGTCCGCGGCGTCGCGCTGGAGTGGCGCGGCAAGGTGACCGCGCGGGAGCGCGCGCTGTGCGACGCGGGCATCGTGGCCGGCAGCGCGCTGACCGCGTTCCTCTGGGGGGCGATCTTCGGCAACCTGCTGTACGGCACGGCGGTGGCGACCGTGCTCGGCGGCGCGCTGTCGCTGACGCTGGCCCTGGTGCACGGCGCGGTGTTCGTCGCGCTGAAGACGACCGGGCCGCTGCGCGCCCGTGCCCGCCGCGCCGCTTCGGGCATCGCGGCGGTGGCTCTGCCGGTCGCCGTCCTGGCGCTCCCCGGCATCCCCGCCGCGGGGGCCGCGGGCGGCGGCTGGACGGCCCACCCGCTGCCGTGGCTGGCCGCGGGGGCCGCCGCCGGCGCGCTGACCGCCGCGGCCGCGCTGCTCTGGCGCCGCCGCGAGGGCTGGGCGTTCACCGCCACCGCCGCCTCGATCGCCCTGGCCACGGCCGCGCTGTTCGGCACGCTGTGGCGCGCGCCGCTGCCGGGCCTGACCGTCGCCGAGGCGGCGTCCGGCCCGTACACGCTGGGCGTGCTCACCTGGATCGGCCTGGCGGCCCTGCCGTTCGTCCTCGGCTACCAGGCCTGGACCTACTGGGTGTTCCGCAAGCGCGTCACCGCCTGAGGGAACTCTCCGCAGGGCCACGGACGTCATATGCATATGGGGCTCAAACGGCTCATCGACCGGCTGCTGCGCCGCCGTTCGCGCGTCCCCGCTGGTGGACGCGACGACCGGCCCGACACGGGAGGGGTGAGGGAGCCACGGCGTCCCTCCTCCACCCCGCCGTCCGACGTCATCCGCCTACCGGAGCCGACCTGACCGGTCGGCACCCCCCGCCCCCGCCGGAGCGGGCGCGAAGGCCGCCACCCCGTGGCGGCCTTCGCCATGAGAGGCCGGCGGGGCTTGTCAGCGCCCCGCGGAGCGGCGCAGTTCGTACAGCTCGGACGGGGAGATCGGCATTCGGTCGACGGACAGCCCCTCGGCGTCCTCGATCGCCGAGGCGATCACCGCGGACACCGGGATCACCCCCGCCTCGCCCGCGCCCTTGATGCCGAGCGGGTTCAGCGGCGAAGGCGTCTCCAGGTGGGCGGTCTCGATGGCCGGCACCTCGGTGGCGTAGGGCATCAGGAAGTCCATGAAGGAGGCGTTGAGCAGCTGACCGTGCCCGTCGTAGACCATGCGCTCGTACAGCGCCCCGCCGACGCCCTGCGCGACCCCGCCGTGGATCTGCCCCTCGACGATCATGGGGTTGATGAGTTTGCCGCAGTCGTGCACGACTGCGTAGCGCAGGATGCGGATCTCGGCGGTGTCGGGGTCGGTCTCGACGATGGCGGCGTGCATGCCGGAGGCGAAGGTCGAGCGCACCGGCGAGTAGTAGTCGCGCCCCTCCAGTCCCGGCTCCTCGCCCTCCTCGACCGGCGGCCGGTCCATCGGGGCCTGCCCCGCGAACTGCGTCGCCCGCGCGGCCTCCTCGTCGAAGGCGTACCTGAGCGGGTTGGACAGTACGGCGACCGTCGCCAGCGGCAGCGACGCCCCGGGGGCGCCGACGACGCGCACGACGCCGTCCTCGATCTCGAGGTCGCGCGGGTCGGCCTCCAGCGCCTCGGCGGCGATGCGCAGGGCCTTGTCGCGGACCTTGCGGCAGGCCAGGGCGATCGCGTTGCCGCTCATCACGGCGGCCCGCGAGGCGAAGGTGCCGACGGCGTACCCGAAGCGCCGGGTGTCGCCGGTCACCACCGACACGCTGGACATCGGCACGCCCAGCTCGGTGGCCGCGATCTGCGCGAACACCGTCTCGTGCCCCTGCCCCTGCGAGGTGAGGCCGGTGGAGACGTGGACCCGCCCGTCTGAGGTCACCTGCACGTGCCCGCCCTCGTAGGGGCCCACGCCGGTGCCCTCGACGTAGCAGCCGAGCCCGATGCCGAGCCGCCGGCCGCGCGCGGCCGCCTCGGCCTTCATCGCCGGGAAGCCGTCCCAGCCGATCAGCTCCTTGAGCATGCGCAGCGATTCGGGATAGTCGCCGCTGTCGTAGATCAGCGGGCGGCCGTCCTGGAAGACCAGCCCCTGGTCGTAGGGGAAGTCGCCGGGCTGGATGAAGTTGGCGGCGCGCACCGCCGCGCGGTCCATGCCGAGGTGGGCCGCGATGCGGTCCATCGTGCGCTCCATGCAGAACACCCCCTGCGGGCGCCCGGCGCCGCGGTACGGGGTGACCTGCACGGTGTTGGTGTAGATCGAGGAGAACTCGACCCGGTAGGCGCCGATGCGGTACGGCCCGAGCAGCTGGGTCGAGGTGATGATCGGCACGATGATGCCGTACGGGGTGTAGGCGCCGTGGTCGTGCAGGATCGTCACCTCAAGGCCCAGCACGTGCCCCTCGTCGTCGAAGCCGACGCGCACGTGCTGCACCTGGCCGCGCTCATGGGCCGAGGAGACGAAGTGCTCGCGGCGGTCCTCCGCCCACTTGACCTCCCGGCGGAGCAGCATCGCCGCCCAGGGGACGAGCACCTCCTCCGGCCAGGGGTGGACGATCTTGACGCCGAACCCGCCGCCGACGTCGGGGGCGATCACCTCCACCGAGGGCAGCGGGAGCCCCAGCTTGGCGGCGATGGCCATGCGCACGCTGGTCGAGGTCTGCGTCGAGCTGTAGACCCGCAGCGACCGGTCGTCGGCGTCCCACCGCGCGTACACGCCGCGCCCCTCCAGGGGCGTGGAGGCGCTGCGCTCGAAGTCCAGGCGGAACGACAGCACGTGCGGCGCCGCCTCGACGGCCTCCCGGGCGCCGCGGCCCGCGGCGGAGGGCACCTCCTGCACCAGGTGGGCGCCGAGGTTGCCGGGGACGTCCTGGTGCACCAGGTGGGCGCCCTGGGCGGCCTCCTCGATGCCCACGACCGGCTTGAGGATCTCGTAGTCGACCTCGATGAGCGCGGCGGCGTCCTCGGCGAGGTAGCGGTCGCGGGCGACGACCATGACGACCGGCTCGCCGACGTGCCGGACGAGTTCTCTGGCCAGCGGGTAGGCGGTGCGCCCGTGGGTCAGCGCCGGGTGCGGGATCAGCAGCGGCAGCGGGTCGCGGACCCGTTCCGGCAGGTCCTCCCAGGTGTAGATCGCGACCAGCCCGTCCACGTCGAGGGCGGCCGACACGTCGATGTCGCGGATGCGGGCGTGCGCGTGCGGCGAGCGGACGAACGCCGCGGCCAGCGCGTCGTGCCCCAGGTCGTCCAGGTAGCGGCCCTGCCCGGTGATCAGCCGCAGGTCCTCCCTGCGCTGGACCGGCTCGCCGAACAGTCTGGTCGTCACGCCTCACCACCCGCCGCGGCCGGCGTCCCGTCCTCGTCGGCGATCAGCTCGGCCGCCCGGTGGACCGCCTTGACGATGTTCTGGTAGCCGGTGCACCGGCACAGGTTGCCCGAGATGCCCTCGACCACCTGCTCGTCGGTCGGCGCCGGGGTCTCGCGCAGCAGCGCGGTGACCGTGCACAGGAACCCGGGGGTGCAGAAGCCGCACTGCAGCGCGTGGCACTCGGAGAACGCCCGCTGCACCGGCGACAGCGCCCCGTCCGGCCCGGCCAGCCCCTCCACGGTCGTGATCTCGTGCCCGTCCGCCGTCACCGCGAACGTCAGGCACGAGCGGGCGGGCGCGCCGTCCATCAGCACCGTGCAGCACCCGCAGACGCCGTGCTCGCAGCCGACGTGGGTGCCGGTGAGGCCGAGGTCGTGGCGCAGGCAGTCCGACAGCAGCCGCCGGGCCGGGACCCGCGCCCGCCGCACCACCCCGTTGACCGTCAGCGCGATCTCGTGCAGCGCCTCACCCATCGGCGGACTCCCCCGTTCCCTCGCCGGCGGCCTCCTGGGCGGCGACGCGCAGCGCCCGCTCGGCCAGCACCCCGGTCAGATGCCGACGGTAGTCGGCGGTGGCGTGGATGTCCCCCTCGGGGTCCACGCGGTCGCGCACGGCCGCCGCGACGGCGGCCCAGTCGGCCGACGCGGCGGGCCTGCGGGCGCACACCTCCGACAGGTCCAGCAGCACCGGGACCGGCCCGGCGCTCACGCACGCCACCCGGGCGGAGGCGATGCGCTGGTCGTCGTCCAGCACGACCACGGCGGCGGCCCCGGCCACGGCGTAGTCGCCGTGCCGGCGCGCCACCTCGCAAAAAGCGCTGCCCGCGCGGGGCGGCAGCGCGGGAAAGAACGCCGAGACGGCCAGCTCTCCTGGGCGCAGCGCCGACTCAAGGGGCCCGACGAAGAACTCCGACGCCGGCACCTCGCGCTCGCCGCCCCCGTGCCGCGCCAGCCGCACCGACCCTTCCAGCACGGTGAGCACGGCGGGCAGCTCGGCCGAGGGGTCGGCGTGGACCAGGCTGCCGACCACGGTGCCGCGGTTGCGGATCACCGGGTGCGCCACCTGACGGAGCGCGGCCCGCAGCAGCGGCAGGGCCCGGGCGGCGGCCTCGGACCGCTCGACCGCCGCGTGCCTGGCGAGCGCGCCGACGCGCACCCCGCCGCCCCGCACCACGATGGTGTCCAGTTCGGCGACGCGGTTGATGTCCACCAGGTGCGACGGCGAGGCCAGCCGCATGTTGAGCAGAGGGATCAGGCTCTGGCCGCCTGCCAGCACCTTGGCGTGCGCCCCCGCCCCGGCGAGGACCTCCAGGGTCTCACCGAGGTCGGTGGGCGCGTGGTAGTCGAACGGGGGTGGCTTCACGCGCTGGTCTCTCTCCCTTCGGCGACGGCCGGTGCCGCGCCGCCCCGGCCCGTCCTCCGCCAGGAGATGGCCCGCAGCAGGTGGTACCCGCCGAGGACCACGACGGTGCCGAGCGCGATGCCGGCCAGCGAGAAGTCGCCGGTGATCTGGTGCGACACCGGGCCGATCGCCAGGATGATGCCCGCCCCGATCGGGACCATGTTCACCGGGTCGGCGAAGTCCACGCGGTTCTCGATCCAGATCTTGGCGCCCAGCAGGCCGATCATGCCGTACAGGATGACGGTGATGCCGCCGAGCACGCCGCCCGGCGTGGCCGCCACCAGCGCGCCGAACTTGGGCATGAACCCGAACAGGATGGCCACGACGGCGGCGATGTAGTAGGCGGCGGTGGAGTAGACCCTGGTCGCCGCCATGACCCCGATGTTCTCGGCGTAGGTCGTGGTGGGCGAGCCGCCGACCGCGCTGGCCAGCGCCGTGCCGACGCCGTCGGCGAAGACCGCCCGCCCCATGTACGGATCGACGTCGGTGCCGGTCATCTCGCCGACGGCCTTGACGTGGCCGACGTTCTCGGCGATCAGCGCGATCACCGCCGGGAGCACCAGCACGATGGCCGAGACGGTGAAGTTCGGCGCGTGCAGGTCGGGCCAGCCGAACCAGGAGGCGTCCGTCACCCCCTGGAAGCTCACCCGCGGGTGGGTGTCGACCTTGCCGGCGCCGGCGTTGAAGGCGGTGATGGCGCCGAACGCCTTGTCGGCGACCCAGGACAGGACGAAGCCGGCGACCAGGCCGAGCAGGATGCCGATGCGGCCGGCGAACCCCTTGAACGCCACCAGGATGACGCCGGTGACGATCATGGTGATCAGCGCGATCCACGGGTCCTGCGGCCAGTAGACGTCGGCGACCACGTAGGCGAGGCCGAACCCGATGAGCATGACCACCGCGCCGGTCACCACCGGCGGGAAGACGCGGTTGATCACCCCGACGCCGAGGTAGTGCACGGCGACGCCGCACAGCGCGAGCACGACGCCGGCCACCAGGATGGCGCCGGTGACCGTGCCGTCGTCGCCGCCCGCCGCGCGGATCGCCACCACGCCGCCGACGAACGAGGCCGACGTGCCCAGGTAGCTCGGGATCCTGCCCTGCACGATCAGCAGGAACAGGATCGTCGCGACACCCGACATCATGATCGCCACGTTGGCGTTCAGGCCCATGATCAGGGGGAAGACGAACGTCGCCCCGAACATGGCGATGACGTGCTGCGCGCCGAACCCCACCATGCGCGGCCAGCTCAGCCGCTCGTCCGGCCTGACCACCTCGCCGGGCGTCAGACCGCGCCCGTCCCCGTGCAACTTCCAACCGAAGGCCATGAGAGCCCCTTCACTGACCGGGCCGGGCGGTCGGTGGCCACCCCGCAGGCGGACCTCCGCGGCGTCGTACCGTTATTGCCGTTGTGGCTTGTTGCGGCACATTAGACCAGTCCAGGGCCGTCCACATGGTAAGGACTTGCCAAAGGTGACGATCTCACCAGCAGTCCGCTTGCGCACCGCCCCCGCGGCGGCTCAGTGCACCGGGAAGTCGACCGACCTGCTCACGGCCGCCCATTTCTCGGCCTCGGCCGCGCGAGCGCTGGAGGCCTGCTCGGCGATCTCGACCGCGTCCGAGCCCAGCAGCAGACGCAGAGGCGGTTCCTCGGCGTCGGCGAGGCCGACGATGGCCCTGGCCACCCGCGCCGGGTCTCCCCCCTCGTTGCCGGCATAGGCGGCGAAGAAGCCGATCACCTCGCCGACCGTCTGCCGGTAGTTCTCCGTGGCCGGCGCCCCGCTGACGGAATCGGCGATCCAGTCGGTGCGCATCGCGCCGGGCTCGACGATCGTGACCTTGACCCCGAAGGGCCGCACCTCGAGGCTGAGACATTCGGAGAAGCCCGTGACGGCGAACTTCGCCGTCTGGTAGGCGCCTATGCCCGGTGAGACCGCGACACGGCCGCCGAGGGACGACACCTGGATGATGTGACCGGATCGCTGCGCGCGCAGCACCGGCAGAGCGGCCTTGGTGACGTTGACGGTGCCGAACAGATTGGTCTCGATCTGCGCGCGGAAGTCCTTCTCGGAGGTCTCCTCGATGGCCGACACGACGCCGTACCCGGCGTTGTTCACCACCACGTCCAGGCGGCCGAACTCCTCGACCGCGGTCCGGACGGCCGCACGGGCGGCCGCGGCGTCGGTGACGTCCAGCGCGACCGCGCGGACCCGGCCGCCGTACCGGGCCACGAGATCGTGGAGCACTTCGGGCCTGCGCGCCGTGGCCACGAGGCGATGACCGGCGGCCGGCACGGCCTCGGCGAGTTCGCGGCCGAGGCCGCGAGAGCTTCCCGTGGTCAACCAGACCTTCGACATGGGTGGTGGAGGCCTTCCGCTACAGAACTGGAGCACGACTCCATGAACGTCAGGGCAGATCTCGCCGAACCGTAGTCTGCACATGTAGAGCGACGCCGCAGGCGGACGCCGCCGACACAGCGTTCGCGGACGTCACCCAACGTAGGCAATTTCCCTGGACGAAGCCACCGTCGCCCGGCCACAAAAGCCTTACCAGCGGCGAATCCCCTGTTGCATGAGGTTCACCCGTTCACCACCGGATGAGACGGTGACGAGTTCGGACGATCGCACGCCTCGACCTTGCGTCAGGGGACGGTTGAGCGCGTCGACCGGGGCGGCCGGCGCCCCCGCGCCGGCTACAGCGGCCCCCGAGCTGGTCGCCACGCGAAGACGGCAAGCACGATGCCCAGGACGACGAATGCCGGTCAGAAGTCGGCCCTCTTGCGGTACCAGGACCGGTTATGGGGCGCCGCGGTCCGGGGTTTCGCGTGCGGCGGTCTCCTGGGCGTCGAGGAGGGCGTCGCCGTGGTCCAGGATCCAACGGCCGAGAGCCGTCATGGGGCCGTCCACGAGGCTGCGGCCGAGACCGGTGAGGCCGTACTCGACGCGGGGCGGGGCCTCGGCGTACGCCCGGCGAGCGACAAGGCCGTTGGCGAGCAGGCGGTGCAGCGCCTCGGTGAGAGCCTTGTCGCTGATGCCGCCGATCGACACGCGCAGCTCGCGCCGCCGCCGCGGGCCCGGGCGCAGCGCGGCCAGCACGACCGGGTCCCAGGTGTGGGCGAACAGGTCGGTGGCCGCGCGCATGCGGCAGTCGGCGACCAGCTCGTAGCAGTGGGCTTCGCGCTCGCTCATCTCGCCTCCCATCATCGCTCCCGCGATGCGCACCGATCGGTGCGCATCGCCTTCCCTAGCGTTGCCATCGACCGCACAACGGCGAAGACAGGGAGAGACGATGCGAATCGGCATCCTGGGCACGGGGAGCCTGGCCGAAGGGCTGGGCACGGGATGGGTGGAAGCGGGTCACGAGGTGGTGATCGGCGGGCGGTCGCCGGCCAAGGCCCGCAGGCTCGCCGACCGGCTCGGCCGGGGAGCGCGCGCGGTCACCCCGCGCGAGGCGGTGACCGGGTGCGACGCGGTGCTGCTCGCGGTGTCCTGGGACGGGGTGGAGGAGATGTTGCACAGCGTCAGGGCTCCAGATGGAAGCCTGGAGGGAGTTCCGCTGATCGATCCCACGAACGCCGTCGAGCACGGCGTCGGGGTGTTGCTCACCGGGAACGGCGAGTCGGCGGCGCGGCGGATCTCGGCGCTGGCGCCGGGCGCGCGGGTCGTCAAGGCCTTCCACCTGTTCCCCGCCGGCCAGTGGGCCGGGGCGCCTGATCAGGACGCCTCCCCGGTGACGGTCGCGATGTGCGGCGACGACCCGGCGGCCCTGCGCGTGGTCGGCGAGCTCGTGCGCCACGTCGGCGGGACGCCGGCCGTTCTCGGATCGCTGGAGCGGGCCCGCCAGCTCGAGGAGGCCGCCGGATTCGTCATCGGGCTGGCCTTCGCCGGTGTCGACCCGCGCTCCGCCGTCCCCCGGGTTCCCTCACCCGCCACCGCGGTGGACAGGGCCACGACCTCCCCGTGAGCCGGGTCGCCGATCGGCCGGTGGCTCACTGCAGGGCGGTCATGGCCTTGTCCGTGGTGTCGTGGCAGGAGAACAGCCGGTCCAGGCCCATGATGTGGAAGACGTGGGAGATGTCGGGATGCAGGCCGGCCAGGGCCACGGCGGCGCCGGCCTCCTGGGCGCGCTGGTGCGCGGCGACCAGCAGCGAGATGCCGGTGGAGTCGCAGAACGTCAGCGCCGACAGGTCGATGACCAGCCCGGCGGCGGGGACGAAGGTGAACTCGTCGAGGACCGCCCGCAGACGGGGGGCGGTGTGGTGATCCAGCTCACCGGCGACGGCCAGCACGTGAAGGCGCGCCGAATGCGGCTGGAGAGTGACGGTCAGGCCGTCGTCATGCTGCACCGAGGCTCCTGGAGGAGGGACGGCCGTCGAGCGGACGGGAAGGGGCAGGGCGGGCATCGCGGCGTCGTCCGACACGTCGTGGGGGCGCGGCCGCGTCAGTGAGCGATTCGTCGAAGATGCTGACGTCATGCTCCTTCCCTCGGCCTCGCCGCCCGGAGCGGACGCAGGGCTCCGGAGCGATTTGCCATATCCTACGTAACCGTTGAACCGTTGCATGACCTGCCACGTCGGGCGGCGGAGCGTTCGATCCGCCCGGGCGGAGGCGGGCACGGGGATGAGCGGCGGGGGGACGGGGGACGGCCCTCGGGACTCGCCGATCGACGCGCCCGCCTTTTCCCGGCGCCGACGAGGCGAACGGCGTGTGACGTGCTCGAATCGGGGTAGCCGGGCTCGGCGTTTGACGGGGTTGACGGGAGGGTGGCGATGATGCGCCGTGACGACGCTGAGCGCGGGCCGGTGAGAGCGGCCGGCGCCGACATTTTCACCATCGACGACGAGATCGGCCTTGATCTGATCAGGGTGGACTGGCGGGAGACCCCGCTTGGGCGGCCCGACCAGTGGCCGCAGAGCCTGCAGACCGCGGTGAGCATCTTGCTGTCGTCCCGCTTCCCCATGTGGATGGCGTGGGGGCCTCGGCTGACGTTCTTCTGCAACGCCGCCTACCGCCGCGACACTCTGGGCCGCAAGTATCCCTGGGCGCTGGGGCGGCCCGCGGAGGAGGTGTGGGCAGAGATCTGGGAAGACATCGGCCCCCGCATCGACACCGTGCTGGCCACGGGGAAGGCGACCTGGGACGAGGCACTGCTGCTGTTCCTCGAACGGGCCGGCTACCCGGAGGAGACTTACCACACCTTCTCCTACAGTCCCCTCCGGGACGACGACGGCGCGGTGGTCGGCATGCTGTGCGTCGTCAGCGAGGACACCGATCGCGTCATCGGCGAGCGGCGCATGGCGACGCTGCGCGATCTCGGCTCCGATCCCAGCGTCGTCCGCACCGAGCGGCAGATGCTGGCCTTCGCCTGCGGCCAGCTCGGCCGCAACCCGTACGACCTGCCCTTCACGTTGACCTACCTGTTCGACGAGGACGGCCGGGCGCGGCTCGCGGGGACGACCGGGATCTCCGCCGGGCATCCCGCCGCCCCCGCGACCCTCCCCCTCGATGATCCGGCCGGGGTGTGGCCGGCGGCGGCGCTGGCCCAGGGCGAGCCGGTGCTCATGCCTCTCGACCGCGCGCCGTTCACCGGCCTGCCGGCCGGGGGCTGGCCCGAGCCGCCCACGCAGGCGCTGGTGGTGCCGCTGCTCCAGCAGGGCGGCACGCCGTACGGGTTCCTGGTGGCCGCGCTCAACCGGTACCGGCCGCTGGACGACGGTTACCGCGGGTTCGTCGAACTGACCGCGGGGCACGTCGCGGCGGGCATCGCCAGCGCCCGCAGCTACCAGGCCCAGCAGCGGCGGGCGGAGGAACTGGCCGAGCTCGACCGCGCGAAGACCGTCTTCTTCTCCAACATCAGCCACGAGTTCCGCACCCCTCTCACTCTGATCATGGGGCCGGTGCAGGAACTGCGCACCACGCTGGCCGACGCCGACCAGCAGGTGCGCGACGACCTGGAGGTCGTGCACCGCAACGGCCTGCGGCTGGGCAAGCTCGTCAACACCCTGCTCGACTTCTCCCGCATCGAGGCCGGCCGCATGCAGGCCCGGTACGAGCCGGTGGATCTGGCCGCCGTGACCGCCGAGCTGGCCAGCGTCTTCCGCTCCGCGATCGACAAGGCCGGCCTGGTCTTCAAGGTGGACTGCCCGCCGCTGGCCGAGCCGGTCTACCTCGACCTCGGCATGTGGGAGAAGGTGGTGCTCAACCTGCTGAGCAACGCGCTGAAGTTCACCTTCGACGGCTCGATCGGCGTCACGGTGCGCGCGCAGGACGCCCACGCGGTGGTCACGGTCACCGACACGGGCATCGGCGTCCCGGCCGACGAGGTGCCGCGGCTGTTCGAGCGGTTCCACCGCATCGAGAGCGCCCGGTCGCGTTCCAACGAGGGCAGCGGCATCGGGCTGGCCCTGGTCCAGGAACTGGTCGGCCTGCACGGCGGCACCATCGCCGCCGACAGCGCCGAGGGCGAGGGCACCCGCTTCACCATCCGCCTGCCCTTCGGTCCCGCCCACCTGCCGGCCGGCAGCCTGGTCCCGGCCGGGGCGGCGGAGGCGGTCTCGGTCACCGCCGGACCGTTCGTCGAGGAGGCCCTGCGCTGGCTGCCCGGAGACGGCGCGGCCGCCGACGGGACGGCCGCCGACGGCTCCGCCGGCGCCCACCCCTCGGCGCCGGATGACGGCGCCCGCACGCGGGTGCTGATCGCCGACGACAACGCCGACATGCGCGAGTACCTTTCCCGCCTCCTCAGGGGCGCCGGTTACCTCGTCGAGACCGTCGGGGACGGGATGGAGGCCCTGGACGCCGTCCGCGCGGACGCCCACGACCTGGTGGTCAGCGACGTGATGATGCCGCGCCTGGACGGCCTGGCCCTGGTCGCGGCGCTGCGGTCCGACCCGCGCACCGCCGGCGTGCCGGTGCTGCTGCTGTCGGCCCGCGCCGGCCAGGAGGCCTCCATCGAGGGACTGGAGGCGGGCGCGGACGACTACCTGGTCAAACCTTTCTCGGCCGCCGAGCTGCTGGCCCGGGTGCGGGCGAACGTCGAACTGGCCCGGATGCGCACCCGCCACGCCCGGTGGCGCAGCGCCATGATCGACTCCCTGCAGGAGGCGTTCTTCGTCACCGACGAGGACGGCACGGTGATCGAGATCAACTCGGCGTTCACCGACATCCTCGGCTACGGCCCCGAGGGCCTGCCCTACACCCCCATGCACCCCTGGTGGCCGGACGAGAAGGACGACCCGCAGGCCCACGCCATGGTCGCCGAGGCGTTCGCCGGGCTGGTCGGCGAGGGCAAGGGCAGCTACGTGATCCCCCTCACCCACCGTGACGGGCACCGGCTCTGGATCGCGGCCACCTTCAACGACGTCGCCGACCCCGACACCGGCCGGCGCCGCGTCGTGGGCACCGTGCACGACGTCACCGCCGAGCACTACCTGGTGCAGCGCGAGAGCGCCCTGGCCGCGCTCAGCATGCGCCTGTCCCAGGCGGACACCCTGTCCGACGCCCTGAGCGGGGCCCTTTCCGCGCTGCGGGAGGTCTGGCAGGCCCGCCGCGTCGTGGCCGCCGTCTGGAACGGTGACAGCCCGCCACCCGTCGTCGCCGCGCCCTCGGAGGGCGGCTGGCACGACCTGCCGGAGAAGGTGCGCGAGAACCTGGAAGGGCTGCGCGACCAGCCGCCGCTGCGCCCGGTCGCCTCGGAGGCGGGCGGAGCCGGCGTCACCCTCGAGCACCCCGAAGGGCTGCTGGCCATCTGGGTCGATCTCGGCCAGAACCGGCCCTTCACCGACGAGGACCAGACGTTGCTGGCATTGCTGGCCGGCCACCTCGGTCAGGGCCTGCACCGGGTCCAGCAGCTCGACCAGCAGCGCGAAGCGGCCGTGGCCCTCCAGCGCGCCATCCTCGGCCCGTCCCAGCTCCCCGACGGCTTCGCCGTGCGCTACGAACCGGCGGGCCGGCCGCTGGAGGTCGGCGGCGACTGGTACGACATAGTGCCGCTGGCCGAGGAGCGCATCGGCATCGTGGTCGGCGACTGCGTGGGCCGGGGGTTGAAGGCCGCGGCCGTCATGGGGCAGTTGCGCAGCGCCTGCCGCGCCCTGCTGCTGCAGGACGCCGGTCCCGCCCAGGCGCTGACCGCCCTCGACCGGTTCGCCGCCCTGGTCCCCGGCGCCAAGTGCACCACCGTGTTCTGCGGCGTCCTGGACACCGCCACCGGTGACCTGGTCTACTCCAGCGCCGGCCATCCCCCCGGCATCGTCGCCCACGCCGACGGGACCACCCTGCTCCTGGAGGAGGGCCGCTCCGTCCCGCTGGCCGTACGGCCGGGGCTCGCCCGGCCCGAGGCCAGGTGCACCATGCCGGCCCGGTCGACCCTGCTGCTGTACACCGACGGCCTGGTCGAGCGCCGCCGGCGTCCGCTGACCGCCGGCATCGGCGAGGCCGGCGGAGCCCTCCAGGCGGGCCGCTCCACCCCGCTCGAGGACCTGGCCGAGGACGTCATGTCCCTGCTCGCGCCGGACGGCGGCTACACCGACGACGTCGCCCTGCTGCTGTACCGCCAGCCCGCCCCCCTGGAGGTGGCCTTCCCCGCCGAGTCCAGCCAGCTCGCCCCCGTGCGCAACGCGCTACGCGACTGGCTGACCCGCTGCCAGCTCGCGCCCTCGATGATCCAGAACGTGCTGGTCGCGGCCGGGGAGGCCTGCGCCAACGCGATCGAGCACGGGCACCGCCACGCCCCCGGCCACATGATCCGCCTGCGGGCGGTCGCCACCGTCAGCGGCCTGCGGCTGACCATCGCCGACACCGGTCGCTGGAAGACCCCGCAGCCCGAGGCCAACGCCCATCGCGGCCGTGGCGTCGCGCTCATGCGCGCCCTGATGAACGAGGTCTCCATCCATCCCGGCGCCGCCGGGACCACCGTCGACATGCATGCGAGGATTCCCTGATGGCCACCCCCCTGACACTGGTCGCCTCAGAGCGGTCCGACGGCACCCCGGTCCTCGCCGTCACCGGGGAGATCGACATGAGCAACGCCGGCGACCTGGACGAGGCGCTGACCCGCTCGGCCTCCGACGGCCCGCTGCTCGTCGACCTCAGCCAGGTGGACTACCTCGACAGCGCCGGCCTGACCGTCCTGTTCACCCACGCCTCCAACATCCGCCTGGTCGCCAACCCCCTCATCACCCCCGTCCTCACCATCTCCGGCCTCACCGAACTCACCACCCTCGAAGGGAACCCGTCAGACCCCGCCTGACACCCCACCGCAGCCGGCCCTTCCGGCAGCCGCCCGCGGAAGGCCACGGCCGCTCCGCCCTCCGGTGCAACAGTTCGCCGCCGAGTCGCATCTGGGAGGTGACGGACACGACGAAGGGCGAACGCAGGTGGAAGCAGATCCGCGGTTCGCGGGATTCGTCGCCGAGCGTGGTGAGGCGCTGTTGCGCTATGGCTACGTGCTGGCCGGAAACCACCACGACGCGGCCGACCTGGTGCAGGAGGCGCTGCTCAGGTTGCGCGCCTCCTGGCCGAGGTTGAGGGCCAAGGACAATCCCGAGAGTTACGTGCGCACGACCATGGCCAGGTTGCACACGGCCACCTGGCGACTGCGGCGGCGCGAGCTGCTCGCCTGGGACCTGCCGGAGCAGGGCCACCACGACGTGCTGCCCGACGGCGACGAGCAGGCGATGTGGCAGGCGTTGGCGGGGCTGCCGCGCAGGCAGCGGGCGGTGCTGGTGCTCCGGCACTACGAAGGGCTGAGCGACGCCGAGATCGCGAAGACCCTGGGGATCTCCCGGGGGACCGTACGCAGCCAGGCCTCGCGAGGGCTCGACAAGCTGCGCTCGGCCATACCGACGGGCGGTCCCGGCATTCCTGAAAGCAGCAGGCGGGAGTACGAGGAGCGCCGATGAACCACCACGTCGAGGACACATTGCGCAGGACCTTGGAGAGCGCCGCGGAGAAGGCGCCCGAGTTGCCGGGCACGCTGGCGGGAGAGTTGGACATCCGCTACCGGCGGCGCAGGCAGCGCTCCCAGGCATTGCTCGCGGCGGCGGGCGTGGTCGTGGTGACCGTGGGGGTCGCCGTGGGCCTGCGTCCGGGCGACGACGGGACGACACCGCCCGCCGTCCACTCCTCCTCCACCCCCTCCGCCTCGGCCATCACCGCCGAACCGGTGGAGAAGGTATGGCCACAGGCCGTGTGGAAGGTACCCGCCAAGGCGCCGGACGGCCGGGAGCTGCGGCCGGTCGGGTTGATCGACGACCGGACGCTGCTGATGGAGGGATGGCGCGAGTTCGGCAGGACCGAGGCTCTGTACGCGTACACCAAGGCGGGTGGCGAGCCGCGGAAGATCGTGGACGTGCCCACGCCGAAGGGGACGAGGCGGTACGCCTCCGACTTCAGCCTGGACGGCGGGCAGGTGGCCTGGTGGACGGCGACGAAGCACGCCGTGCGCATCTGGGCCGCGCCGCCGGACGACGGCCCGGCGCGGACGGTGGCCGTCCACAAGATCAAGGACGCCGACGCCTCCGGCGTGGACGGCTTCGGCGCGACCGGCGGCAACGCCGTGTTCTCCCTGTCGACCGGCGGGGTGTTCATCGTTCCGCTGACCGGGGGGCCGGTGACGGCGGTCCCGCGCGGTGCCGGACTGCACCTGCTGTCCTGGCCATGGGCGGGAACACCGGACAGGAGCGACCCGATGGCCGGGCCGCCGTTCACCCGGCTGGTCAACCTGGAGACCGGGCAGACCAGCACGGCCGTCTCCCACAAGGGCGAGCGGGTGTACGCCTGCGGCGTGCGGTCCTGCATGGGCACCACCGCCGACGGCAAGGGCTTCACCAGGGGCCGCGACGGCTCGCGCCAGAAGGAGATCCCGGTCGGTTACCTCATCCCGGAACCACCGGTACAGAGCCGCTTCTACGTCCGCAATCTGGCCGACAACGGCGGCGGACTCGGCCTCTACGACGTCACCAGAGGCAAGCTCGCCGACACGGGCATCCGCGATGAGGTGGCCACCCGCGGCGAGATCCCCGTCCCCGACCGCACCGGCCGCCTGATGACCTACCGCCTTGGAAACACCTACTACGTAATAGACCTTTCCAAGATCCCCTGACCACCCACCCTCCCGGGAAGGAGCGCGGAGCGCTGTACACGGAGCCGGGTTCGCCGACCACGCATCCGCGCCCGACGACCCCCGGCCCCACCGACGCGGAAGATCTTGTTCAAGGACGGGCGGGATCCCCAGCGGCACGGCGAACGGCGCCCGGTCCCTCCCCCGGCCCACTACGGGCCTCCCCATCGGCGCCGACGCGGCGGGACGGTGGGACGGCGAAGCCGGCGTCGTCGTACGGCGCGGGTGTGGTGTCGGATTGCTCGCCTGGTCTGGTTGTTTCGAGTGGCGCCGGGTCGGTGGGACGTCCGGCGAATCCGGCGCCGCCGTACGGCGAGGGTCGGGTACTACGACCGGGGGTGTAGTCGGAGCGACATCCGCGAGGGGACGCGAGGCCCGGCGGAGACCGAAACGCTGGGGTCATGCGAATGAGGTCGGCGTTCCCGCTGTGTACCGTCGTCATCGCCCTCCTGCAGGGCGGCCCGGCGCAGGCGCAAGCGGCGCGAGATATCCAGCGGCCCACCGTGCACACCGCCCAGGGCACCCTGCGCGGGGCCGTCGGCTCCGACGTGCGGACCTTCTCCGGCATCCCGTACGCCGCGCCGCCGACCGGTACGCGGCGGTGGCGTCCGCCGGGTCCCGCGCCGGTGTGGACAGGAGTGCGCGACGCCACGAAGCCCGGCAGCCCCTGCCCTCAGCTGAACGGCGAGGCTCCCGGCGAGCCGCCCAAGTTGGTCGGCGGCGAGGACTGCCTCTTCCTCAACGTGACCACGCCCGCCACTCGCCCCTCCAGGTCGCTTCCCGTCATGGTCTGGTTCCACGGCGGCGGGTTCGTCCAGGGCGCGGGCAGTGCATACGACGCGACCCGGCTGACCGGCCAGGGGAAGGTCATCACGGTGACCCTCAACTACCGGCTGGGGGCCCTGGGCCATCTCGCCCACCGGGACCTGCGGGATCCCTATGCGGGCAACTACGCGCTCGCCGACCAGCAGGCCGCGCTGCGCTGGGTGAGACGCAACATCGGCGCCTTCGGCGGCGACCCCGCCAACGTCACGATCTTCGGCGAGTCGGCCGGCGGTTTCAGCGTGTGCGCCCATCTCGCGGCCCGCGGATCGCGCGGTCTGTTCCACAAGGCGATCGTGCAGAGCGGCCCATGCGGCAACGACTTCGTCACCCTCCCGCGGGCCCAGGCGCGCGCCCAGAGACTCGCCGCCGACCTCGGCTGTACGACCGACGTTCTCGCCTGCCTGCGAGCCAAGCCCGCGGCGGATCTGGCGCCCATCGGCTCCGACGAGATCTTCACCGCGACCGCCCGCATCGGCGACATGCCGTGGATCTTCACCGCGGGCACGTCCGCGCTCCCGCTGCAACCGCTGGACGCGCTGCGCCGGGGACGCGCCGCGCAGGTCCCTCTTATCCAGGGGGGCACCCGTGACGAGATGCGCCCCTTCGTCGCGGTGCAGTTCGACGCGCAGGGCCGGCCCGTGACGGCGCAGCAGTACCCGCAGATAACCGCCGACCTCTTCGGCGAGGACGCGAAGGCCGTACTCGATCGCTATCCGCTCACCCGTTTCCGCACGCCCAGCCTGGCACTGGCCACCGTCCTCGGCGACTGGGGTCGCAAGCTCGGCGCCTGCTCCCAGCTTCCGGCGGCCGACGCGGCGGCCCGCCGCACGCCCGTCTACGAGTTCGAGTTCGCCGAAGACTCGTCACAGGAGATCCTCGGTTTCCCGCTCGGCGCCTCGCACGGCAGCGACGTGCCCTACCTCCTGGACGGACCGGCCGGCGCGAATCCCACAAACCCGGCGAAGCAGGAGCTGTCCCGCGACATGATCGCCTACTGGACGCGCTTCGCCGCGACCGGCGACCCCAACCGACCCGGGCTACCGCGTTGGCCCGCCTATCACTCCGGCGGGACCGCGCTCTCGCTCGCTTCCGGCCCGAACGGCATCCGGCCGGTGGACCTTGCCGCAGCCCATGACTGCGCCTTCTGGAACGGCCGCTGAACCACCGAAGAAGGAGATTCCCCGTGGACCCGGGACGTGTCGCCCACGACAAGAAGCGGCCACCGCACGTGCGCCTCATGGTCGCCGGAGGTAAGCCCCGCACCCTGCGGGCGGCGCTGCGGACCCCGCCGTGGCGCAAAGCCCTGCGGGCGATACATGTGATCACGTCGGTGGGGTTGCTCGGCGCCGACGCCGCCGCCCTCACCCTCGCCATCGCCGGGTGGTGGGGGGCCGCTCCGATGACGATCTATCCGGCCGCGCACCTGATCGGCTCGGCGGTCATCCTGCCGCTGGCGTTGCTCTCTCTCGTTCTCGGCCTCGCCCTGGGGCTGCTCACCCCGTGGGGAGTCCTGCGGCACTGGTGGGTGCTCGGCAAGCTGGTCCTCAACACCGCCGGCACCGTGCTGGCCGTGTTCGTCCTCGTGCCCACCCTGGACGCCGCCGCCGCGAGGGCACTCGCCGGGCATGCTCCCGCCGACACGTTCGGCCTCGTCGAGAACTCCGGCGGCGCGACCTGCGTGCTGGTCGTGATCACCCTGCTCAGCGTGTACAAACCGTTCGGCCGCACCCCTTGGTCGCGCCCCCGCCCCGGCCGCTGACCCGGGGCACGTCCGTCGACGGCACGGACCCCGGTCACGGTCGGCGGTGGCGCCACCGCCGGCCTTTCCTGTCGTCGTCCGGCGGGCGATCAGGACTTGAAGGCAGGACCCCACGCATGCCAGTTGTCGATCTCGATCCAGGCGCTGACCCGCGGTCGTTCGCGGTTCGGATACGGCTCACCCGTGTAATGACGGGAGAGACGGTCGATGTCCTCCAGGTTCGGATCATCCTCCAGCGACACCACCCGCCCCTGCAGGCTGATGTGGTTGTACCAACTGTCGGAATTCAACACGGTCAGCGAGACGCGCGGGTCAACACGCAGGTAGTCCAGGCGCTTGCGCTGGGCATCCATGTTGACCAGCACCCTCCGCCACCGCCACCGCCACCGCCACCGCCACTCAAGCGTGCTGTCGGCGCACCATCTCGGTGATCCAGATGGGCGCGAACGGAGACGTGCAGCCCGGAGGGGTCGGATAGTCCTTGAGCACCTCCAGGCGCTCACCGATGTCGATCGCACGGGCGCGGTGCTCGGCGTGCTCGATCCCGATCTGAGCCAGGCAGTGGTTCATCTCCCACTGCAGGCGATACGGGGCGTCTTTCATCTCCGCCTCGATGATGTCGAGTAGCCCTACGAGGTCGAGGTCCACGGGCTTCCTCGTCACGCGTTCGGCGGTCAGCGCCCAGCCGGCACTCGCGACCACCGCGTCCGGATCGGCGAACCACGCCAGGCGCAGCTCCTCGGAGTGCGGGTTCTTCTTCACCACATAGTTCACGAGCCAGTCGCGCACCTTGGGCGCGTGCGCCTCGCGCACCATGACGTCCAACTCGTCACGCCCGAACGCCTTCGGGCGGCAGATCAGGATCGCGAGCAGTCTCGCCGCGGTGTCATCGGTCTCCCAGAGCCGGCACGCGAGTTCCTGCTGCACCTTCAGCCGCTTCGCGAGCGCGCGCAGCTTGCCGAGGTTCACTCCGTGATCGTCACCGCGTCTCTCGTTCACCTCGCGTATCTTCGGGTCCTCGAGCTCGGCCAACTCGGCCAACACCTCGGCCACCCTCGTCTCACTCAGCGTCGTGTCGGCCACCGCGGCTCCTGTCCATCACCGGCGAGTTCACCCTACGCAGGAAGTCTGCCTGCTGTTAGTGCATACCGGTTCACCGGCGACCGCCCCGCCTGGGTGACCGGCTCGCGGAGGGGTGAGAAAGTGACGGCATGTCTGACGGGGCGGAATCCACGGTGTGTCTCACGTTCGACTTCGATGCGATCTCCTCATGGTTGGCGCGTGGGCAGGCGTCGCCTGGGCCGGTCTCGCGCGGGGAGTTCGGGGCGCACGCAGTGCCCCGCATCCTCAAGATGCTGCGCGAACGCGCGATCACCGCCACGTTCTTCATACCGGGGCACACCGTCGAGACCTATCCCGAGCAGTGCGCCGCGATCGCCGAGGCGGGGCACGAGATCGGTCTGCACGGCTACCTCCACGAACCGGTCTCGAAGCTGGACCCGGAGACGGAGCTCGCGACGGTGCGCCGGGCCCGTGACGCGATCCGCGAGGTGACCGGCTATGAGGCCGTGGGGAACCGCACTCCGAGCTGGGACTTCACCACCTCGACCGTCGACGTGCTGCTGGAGGTGGGCTGCGAGTACGACTCCAGCCTCATGGCGGCCGATCACACCCCGTACTACGCGCGGCGCGGGGACGTGGCCGCCACCGACGGCCCCTACCGGTTCGGCCCGCCCACCTCGCTGGTCGAACTGCCGGTGGCGTGGTCCCTGGACGACTACCCCTACTTCGAGTTCCGGTCGACCGACAGCGGGATTCTTCCCGGGTTGCGCAGGCCGGACGACGTCTTCGCGAACTTCCTCGACGACATCGACTACATGCTGCGCGAGGAGCCCGGCGGGGTGTGCGTGCTCACCTTCCACCCACAGGTGATCGGCCGTGGCCATCGCATGCTGGGTTTGGAACGCCTGCTGGACGCCTGCCTTGAGCGGCCGCTGGCGTTCCGCACGTGCCTGGAGACGGCCCGCGCGTTCAGGTCGGCGACGGGAGGAGAGCCGGAAGAGGCCACGTGAGGGCCGGAACAGGGCGGCTCGTGATCTCCCGCTGGACGGGACATCGTCTGCCGCCGTGCGACGGTCCACCTCGCTTTCCGCCCAGGTCGCGAAGCGGTCAGATGCCGCGCATGCGGAGGACGTGGAGGGCGAGGGTGAGGTTGAGGCGAAGATGGGCGTCTTCGGTGAAGTTGCCCAGCATGCGTTCGAGTTTGCCGATGCGGTAGCGCAGGGTGTTGTAGTGGAAGTGCAGGCGGCGGGCGGTCTCGGCGACGTTCAGGTTGGTCTCCAGGAGCACCTGCAGCGTGCGGCGCAGGTCGGCGTTCTCGGCGTCGTCGTCGGAGGCGAGCGGGCCGAGGGTCTCCTTGACGAAGGCGTGCAGCTCGGCGGTGTCGTTGACCAGTGAGAGCAGCCGGTAGACGCCGAGCTGGTCGAAGTGGGCGACCGCGCCCGGCCCGTGGAGCTGGCGGCCGACGCGCGCCGCTTTGAGCGCCTGGCCGTAGGCGTCGGGCAGCGAGTCGGCGCCCTGGGCGACCCTGCTCATGCCGGTGGCGAAGGTCGCGGGCCGGCAGTCGGCGAAGGACGCCACGGCGTCCTTCGCCAGGCGCGCCATATCAACGCCCGAGCCGACGACGGCGACGACCTCGTGAGAGAAACCGGCCACGGCCCCGTTCGCGTCGTGGCGGCGCAGCGCGGTGACCCAGGCGGCGAGCAGCCGGTCGGGCGGGATGTCCCACTCGGGGTCGATCTCGGCGACGAGCACGCCGACGGGCCGTTCGAGTTCCCATCCGAACGCCCGGGCGCGGGCGGCGATGCGCGGCCCGCCGCGGCCGGTGAGGACGTCGCGCAGGAAGTCGGCCCGGTACTTGCTCTCGACGGCGGTGACGGCCTCCTGCCGGGTGACGACCAGGGCGGCGACCGTGGCCGCGCGCTCGAGGATGCCGATGTCGCCGTCGCGCAGGACCCCGGTGGGGCTGTGGGCGACGATGCGCCCGTGGTGGTGGCCGCCCGCGACGACGGGGACGACGGTGTGGTCGCCGCCGGACACCGCGGGCGCGGCGCGCAGCGCGGCCTCGTCCCCCGCCGCCGACAGGATGTGCCCAGAGGGATCGACCACGGCCACGGCCACGTCGAGCAGCCCGGCGACCTCGGCGACGACCTCGCTCAGCCCGCCGCCGGCGAGCACGATCTGCACCAGGGCCTTGTGCGCCTCCTCGGTGCGGGCGAGCAGCGCGGCCTGGCGGTTGAGGATGTCGGTGAGGACCTGGTTGAGGATGTCGTCGAAGCCGACGTCGTTGGGCAGCAGGATGAGCGGGAAGCCGAGCCGGTCGGCCTGCTCGACCATCTCGGCGGGCAGTTCGTCGACGTACCGGCCGAGCTTGATGCCGAGCGCCGCCAGGCCGCGCTCGTCGAGGTCGGCCACGAGCCTGCCGAGCGACTGGGGGGTGTTGCGCAGCGGGTATCCGGTGGTGAGCAGCAGCTCATGGGGTTTGACCCAGGCAAGGATGTCGGGGACCTCCATGACGTTGAGCCGCTGGACGATGCGGTCCAGGCCCTTCTCGCCGCCGATCAGGCGGGCTCCGGCCAGGGTGGAGACGCCGAGCACCTCTCCCACGGAGATGCCGTGAATGATGGTGCCCGTGGAGGCCGAACGCATCGCCGGGGGTGATGGGTCAGCAGTCATGGTCATGCTCCAGGGTGAAACGCCTTTTCAGTGATTCTGACGGAACACTTCTCCTGTCAACAAGAGCCAACTACAGGCAGAAGTGTTGTCAGCTTTCTCCGTACGTCGGGCTTCGGGACCGTTCTACGTTCTCCCCAGACTCGCGGGGAGGCCGAGTAGTGACAGTGGGGACACGCACATCGATCCGACACCGCCCGCCGGGGCCGTCCACGATGTTCGGGGCGGCGAGCACGGCGTTGCGCCCTGCGCTGGAGTCGCCGCGGCGGCCGGCCAGGGTGCTGGCGGCCTTCCCGCTCGGCCTCTACCTGGAGATCCGCACCGACATCGAGCCGCTGGTGGTGGCCGTCGTCGCCGGCGACGCCACCCGGCTGCCGAACGCCGTGGTGGTGGGCGACCCCTTACCCGCGGTCTCCGGCGGCGACGAGGCCGCCGTGGGCGACGGCTGCGTCGAGATCGGCCGCGTCACCGTGCACGTGCGCCGCTGGTGGGATCCGGCTCCCGCGCTCGGGCCCGTGGGCCTGGACCGGGTGGCGGCGGCGCTGCCCGCGTTCGGCGAGGTGTGCCGGGCCGCGCGCAGGCAGCCCGGCCTCGATCCGGAGGGCGCGGGTGCCCTGCTGGCCGAAGGCTGCGCCTCGGGCTCGCTGCTGAGCGCCATCACGGCCGCCGAGCGCCTGATGGGACTCGGCCCCGGCCTGACGCCCAGCGGCGACGACATGCTCGCGGGCATGCTGGTCGCGCTGCGGCGCCTCGGCGGGGCGGCGGGCGTGGAGCGGGCGGTGTGGCTGGCCGACTGGCTGGCGGCGACCGTGGCCTTCGACGCGCGCACGCGCACCACGCCGATCTCGGCGACCCTGCTGCACTGCGCCGCGCAGGGCCAGGCGTGCGCGGAGGCGCTCGCCGTGCTGCGCGCGGTGGCGGGCCACCAGTCGCTGGAGCCGGCGGTGCGCGGGCTGCTGCGGCTCGGCCACACCTCCGGGGCCGATCTGGCCTGGGGGCTGCGGGCCGGCATGGCGGCGGTGCTGCGCCTCGGCGGCGCGGCTCCGTACGCGGACGATTCACCACAGCGATAGACGAGCACCGGCCGGCGGCGGGCACGGCCCCGAGCGCCGGAACCGGCAGCCGGTCGGTCGGCGGTCGGTCGGCGGTCGGTCGGTCGGCGATCGTTCAGTCGGCGGTCGTTCAGTCGGCCGGCGGTCGGCCGGCGGCGTCATCGGCGCGGGGTATGGACGACCGGACGACCACGTGCCACAGAGCCTGTCAGAAACCGTGTGAGAAAACGCCTGAGATGCGGTGAGCGAGCATTGAGAGTAGAGCGGACGTCATGCGAGGGGCGGTGAGCGACCGTTGACGACGAGCACCGATCGGGTCGAGGTGCGCGCCGGGCTCTATCACGACTCGGTGAGCCTGATGCGTGTCAGCCAGGCGCTGAGCTCGCGCCCGGGCGTCACCGTCGCCGTGGTGGCCATGGCCACCGGCCTGAACGTCGAACTGGCAAGGGACGCCGGCTTCGCGGTCCCCGCGGCCGGTCCCACCGACCTGCTGGTGGCCGTCCGCGCCGAGAGCGCGGACGCGCTGGAGGACGCCGCCGAGGAGCTCGACCGGCAGTTCGCCGCGCTCGCCAGGGGCGGGCGGGCGGCGGACGCGCCCGGTGAGAGCCCGCCACGCACCACACGCGCCGCGGCCCGGGCGTGGGACGCCTCGCTCGTGCTGGTGTCGGTCCCCGGCGAGCACGCCTTCGCCGAGGCCATGGACGCCGTCGAGGCCGGCCTGTCGGTCATGATCTTCAGCGACAACGTGCCCGTGGAGCAGGAGGTCCTGCTCAAACGCCGGGCGCGGGAGCGCGGCGTGCTGGTCATGGGCCCCGACTGCGGCACCGCCGTCGTCGGCGGCGCCGGGCTCGGCTTCGCCAACGTGCTGCGTCCCGGGCCGGTCGGCGTGGTGGCCGCGTCCGGCACCGGCGCCCAGCAGGTGACGTGCCTGCTCGACCACGCGGGCACGGGCGTGAGCCACGTCCTGGGGGTCGGCGGCAGAGACCTGTCCTCGGCGGTCGCCGGGGCCTCCACCCTGGCGGCGCTGTCCGCCCTGGACGCCGACCCTGCCACCGAGCTCATCGTGCTGATCTCCAAGCCCCCGGCCCCCGAGGTGGCCGAGGTCGTGCGCCGGGCCGTCGACGGGCTGTCCACCCCGGTCGTCACCGCCCTGCTCGGCCCCGGCCAGGACCATCTGACCGCCGCCACCGAGAAGGCCCTGCGCGCCCTCGGCGTGCCGGTCCCCGAATGGCCCTGCTGGACCACGCCGCAGCAGGCCCGCGACGCCGGGCTGTGCGGGCTGTACTCCGGCGGCACCCTGTGCGCCGAGGCGGGCATCATCGCGGGCGACGGGGCGTTCACCGACTTCGGCGACGACGAGTACACCCTGGGCCGCCCGCACCCGATGATCGACCCCACGGTGCGGCTGGAGGCGCTCGAACGGGCCTCCGGCGTCGTGCTGCTCGACGTGGTCCTCGGCCACGCCGCCGACCCCGACCCCTCGGCCCGGCTGGCCCCCGCGATCGCCCGGGCGGCCGGGCGGGGCGCGGCCGTGGTCGTGGCCCTGGTCGGCACCGGCTCCGACCCGCAGGGGCTGCACCGGCAGGCCGGCGCCCTGGTCGAGGCCGGGGCGTCGGTCTTCACCTCCAACGCGGCGGCCGCCCGGCACGCCGTGAGCCTGGCCAGGAGGGCACTGTGAGGCTGTCCATGCTCGACGGCGAGCCCCGGGTGATCACCGTGGGCGCCGCGGTGCTGGCCGAGTCGCTCGACCAGCAGGCCGTCCCGCGTCTCGGCGTCGACTGGCGGCCCCCGCTGCCGGGCACGTCGCAGGCCCTGGCGAAGGTCCTGGCCGACCCCCGCCGCGAGCGGGCGAACGAGGTCGCCGTCGGCCGGCTGCTGTCGGCCCGGCCCCGGCTGGTCGGGGTGCGCCCGGCCCGCGAGGTGCTCGACCTGCCGCCCCGCACGTTCCTGCACGCCGGGCCGCCCATCGAGTGGGAGCGCGCCTCGGGGCCGATGCGCGGCGCGCTCATCGGGGCCGCCGTCTTCGAGGGCCTGGCCGCGGACGCCGAGGAGGCCGAGCGCCTGCTGGTCTCGGGCGGCGTCCGGCTCGACCCCTGTCACCACCACCGCACCGTGGGCCCGATGGCGGGCGTGGTGAGCCCGTCGATGTGGATGTTCGAGGTCGTCGACGAGGAGCACGGCGGCACCGCCTACTGCTCGCTGAACGAGGGCCTGGGCAAGGTGCTGCGCTACGGCGCCTACGGGCCCGAGGTGGTCGAGCGGCTGCGCTGGATGGGCGAGGTCCTCGGCCCGGTGCTCGCGGCGGCCCTGGCGCTCACCGGCCCGGTCGACCTGCGCTCGCTCATCGCCCAGGCGCTGCAGATGGGCGACGAACTGCACAACCGCAACCGCGCCGCCACCTCCCTGTTCGCCCGCGAGCTCGCGCCGTCGGTCGTGGACGCCTCACCCGCGCACGCCGCCTCGGTGCTGCGCTTCATCAACGGCAACGACCACTTCTTCCTCAACGCCGGCATGGCCGCCGGCAAGGTCAGCGCGGACGCGGCGCGCGGCGTCCCGGGGTCGTCGCTGGTGGTGGCCATGGCGCGCAACGGCACCGATTTCGGCATCCAGGTGTCCGGGCTGGGCGACCGGTGGTTCACCGGCCCCGCGGGGGTGCCGGACGGCCTCTACCTGGGCGCCTACGGGCCCGATGACGCCAACCCCGACATCGGCGACTCCACGATCACCGAGACCTCGGGCCTCGGCGGGTTCGCGATGGCCGCCGCTCCGGCGATCGTCCGCTTCGTCGGCGGGGACGTGTCGGACGCCGTCGCGGCGACCCGCTCGATGTACGAGATCACGCTGGCCGAGCATCCCGCCTACCAGATTCCCGGGCTCGGCTTCCGGGGCACGCCCACGGGCATCGACGTGGCTCTGGTGGCCCGCACCGGGCGGCTTCCGGTGGTCAACACCGGCATCGCGGGCCGGGTGGCGGGGACGGGGCAGGTCGGAGCGGGTCTGGTCACTCCGCCGGCCGAGGCGTTCACCAAGGCGCTGGCGGCCCTTGTTGAAGTTTAAAGGAAGACCGAATTCCCATTGACCCTTCTTTGACCCTAATATCAGTGGCCAGTCTCACAGTCCAGATGATGCCGATGATCTTTACATGATCCATAACTGGGGATATGACGCGGACGAGCGTGAATTGGGGACCGCGGTATGACGACCGATGGCGCGGTCGGGAGGGCGCCCTCCATGGCCGAGGGTAAGAGCCCCCTGGGGGATGCCGGCGTCGCGCCGGAGGGGCAGGGGCGACTGGTGGGCCGGCGATACCGCCTGCTCTCGCCGGTCGGCCGCGGCGGCATGGGCATGGTGTGGCATGCCCATGACGTGCTGCTCGACCGCGACGTCGCGGTGAAGGAGCTGATCCTGCCCTTCGGGCTGGACAGCGCGGGCAAGCAGGTCGCCCACCGGCGCATGCTGCGCGAGGCGCGCTCGGCCGCCCGGCTGAGCCATCCCGGCATCGTCACCGTCCACGACGTCGTCGAGGAGGACGGCCGTCCCTGGATCGTCATGGAGCTGGTGCGCGCCTGGTCGCTGGAGCAGGCCGTGCGCCAGAGCGGGCCGCTGCCGGTCGTCCAGGCCGCCGAGATCGGCATCCGCGTGCTCGACGCGCTGCGCCACGCGCACGCCGCCGGCATCCTGCACCGTGACGTCAAGCCGGGCAACGTGCTGCTGACCGCCGACCGCGTCGTGCTGACCGACTTCGGCATCGCCGCCATCGAGGGCGACGTCACGATCACGCAGACCGGCCTGCTCATGGGCTCGCCCGCCTACATCCCGCCGGAGCGGCTTCAGGGCCGCCCGATCACCCACGCGGCCGACCTGTGGTCGTTCGGCGCCACGCTGTACGCCGCCGTGGAGGGCCGCCCGCCGTACGAGGGGCCCGACGCGGTGGCGGTGCTCGGCGCCGTGCTGACCCAGGAGCCCAACCGCCCGCAGCGCGCCGGCGCGCTGCTGCCGGTCATCGAGGGGTTGCTGCGCAAGAACCCCGCCGACCGCATGCCCGCCGCGCAGGCCGCCGACCTGCTCGAAAGGGTGCTGCGCACCCACGGCTCCGGGCTGCCGCTGCGGGGCGGCGAGCGGCCGAGCGCCGTCCTGCCGGCGCAGAACGAGACCACGCCGGTGCACATGTTGCCCCCGCTGGACACCCCCTCCGGGCCGATGCCCTCGCGCATCATCGAGACTCCGTCAGGCCCGGTGCGCGTGCCCGTCGACCGCAACGCCGCGGCC
The DNA here is from genome assembly GCF_040607475.1 of Sphaerisporangium sp. NPDC005288. Classification (NCBI taxonomy): domain Bacteria; kingdom Bacillati; phylum Actinomycetota; class Actinomycetes; order Streptosporangiales; family Streptosporangiaceae; genus Sphaerisporangium; species Sphaerisporangium sp. NPDC005288. Next base: position 100,619 of record NZ_JBEXGT010000026.1, read on the forward strand.
CAGGCGGGCGACCGTCCCGACCTGATCCAGCCCGGCGGCACCGGCCCGCACAGCGCGCCCTCTCCCGCCCGGCCCGGGTACGACGCGTTCGCGAGCCCGTCGGGCGGGCGGCCCAACCCCTACGACGCCCTGCGCAGCCCCTCCGGCGCGCACCCGTTCGATCCGGGCAGGGACGCGACCGGCCCCCGGCCCAACCCGTACGACGCGCTGCGCAGCCCTTCGGGCCCGCAGCCCGACCCTTATGACGCCCTGAGAAGCGGCTCGGGCGCGCAGCCCGCGGGCCCGTACGACGCCTTGAGAAGCGGCTCCGGGTCGCAACCGGCGGGGCCCTACGACGCGCTGAGAAGCGGTTCCGGGCCACAGCCCGCCGGCCCGTACGACGCGCTCAGGAGCGGCTCCGGGTCGCAACCGGCGGGGTCCTACGACGCACTCGGGAGTGGCTCGGGGGCGCAGCCCGCCGATCGGTACGACGTCCTGCGCGGCGCCTCGGGGCCGCAGCCGGCCGACCCCTACGACGCGCTCAGGAGCCCGTCGGGCGCGCAGCCCGGCGGCTCGTACGACGCGCTGCGCAGCCCGTCCGGCCCCCAGACGGGGGCGCGTCCCGGCGGCCCCAGGCCCGACCCCTACGACGCGCTGAGAGGGCCTTCGGGGCCGCAGACGGGCGACGGGTACGACGCGCTGCGTCCCCCCGATCACCCGTCGGGGCCCTACGCCGCGCTGAGCGAGCTGTCCGGAGCCGACCCGGGCAAGGAGTCCCTGGTCGCGGGGACGCCGGGGTCGCGGGTCTGGCCGCCCAGCGCCTCGCCGAACCTCGCCGCCGAGCTGGCCAAGGACCTCGCCGGCGGCGACCCGTTCCCTGGTCCCGGCGGCAGGCCCTCGGACGAGCGGCCGGAGGGCGGCTCGTACGGGCGCGGTCGCCGGAGCAGGCCCGAGAACGACCAGGACGACGACGCCCGCGAGGGCCGCTCCCCCGTGCTGCTCGTGCTCGCGGGCATCGGGGTCATCGGCGTGGTGGCGGCGCTGCTGTTCGTGCTGTGGCCCGCCGGGTCCCCCTCCGATGACAACGTCGCGGCCCCGCTGGTGACCTCGGGCGGCGACACCGCCGCGGCCTCGCCGGCGCCGGTCGAGAGCGCCGACACCCTCGACGCCCCGGCGATCCCCGACGGGTACCGCACGCAGACCGCCGCCGGGGTGTCGGTGTCGATCCCCAAGGATTGGACGACGTCCGCCTCCGACGCGGCGGTGACCTACACCGGGCCGAAGAACACCGGGCGGCGCATCCAGATCAAGCGGGTCGCCCCGACCGGCGACGACGGCCTGGACCTGCTCACCAAGGCCAAGGACGAGGCCACGCTCACCGACTACGCCCAGACCCGGCTGGAGTCCTCCGCGCTCGGCGACGGCAAGTGGCAGGGCAGCGTCTGGGAGTACACCTACACGGCGCTCACCAACGTCACCACGCACGCGGTGACGCGGTACGTGGCGCTGGACGACAAGTCGGCCTACGAGGTGACCTTCACTGCCCCGGACGCCGAGTGGGACGAACCGGACAACAGGCAGGCCATGTCCGTCCTGTGGAGCAGCTTCAAGCCGGCCGGCTGACCCCGGACTCCCGGGCTCCCGGCGGCACGACCCGGGAGCCCACCAACGGCGGCCCCACGTCAAGCACCGCCCGCACGACCCGGGACCCTGCCGACGGTGCGGACGGTCAGGCGCCGCCGGCCGGCGGGAGCGGAGTGAGCGGGATGGTGATCTCGTCCTCCAGCGGCGGCTGGATCTCCTGGGGACGGCAGCCGGTCGCCGCGAAGCAGCGGATCTTCAGCACGCCGGCCTCGACGGACACGTGCAGGAAGCTCTTGAAGAACGGCGGGGTGTCCCAGTCGGACAGCTCGGAGAACCACCGGTGGAAGGTGCGTCCCACCGGCAGGCGGAACGGCATCGAACGGCCGCCGAGCAGCCTGGCGGCCCACTTCATCCGCGCCGTGATGGGCGGCACGGGTTCGGCCGCACCCACGCCACCGCCCGCCCCGCCGGCCCCGCCGGCCGTGCTCGCGGCGTCCGCCGCGCGCCCCGCCGTGCCGCCGTCAGCCGCCATAGCAGGGCCGCCGGTCATGCCCGCGCCGCTCGCCGTGCTCCCGTCCACGACCGTGCTCGCGCCGGTCGCCGAGGTGCCGGAGGCCGGGGGGACGGGGTCGCCGGCCGTGCCGTCGCCGGTGCCGACCGGGCGCGGGGGCAGGTTGCCGATCTGGTCGGACATCAGCACCAAGCCCTCGTCGGGCGTGAGGTACAGCCAGCGCATGCCGTACCGCTCGCTGTAGAGCTTGCTGTAGAACGACAGCGAATCACCGCGCAGCGGGTAGCACTTGAAGTCGTCCTCGTGCACACCGCCGACGTCGACGCGCGGGATGGTGTGGGTGGCGTGCATGAACGCCCCTCCGCCGCCGGCCACGATGTACTGGATGACACGGTCGCCGACGCGCACCGGGTACCGCTGGTAGTTGTGGGTGTCCCCGCCGATCGCGGCCACGTAGTTGAAGGCCGGGTCGCGGACGATCTCGTCCACCGTGCCGCCGCCCTCGATCGGGCAGGGGTGGTGGTCGTTGCGGTCGTAGATCGGCTTGCCGGTGATCAGCACCTTGGGGCGGGGGTCGGCGGAGACCCGTCTCAGCCAGGCGCCCTGGTCGCGGTCGATGGTGCCGCGGATGCCGGTGTCGATGCCCACCAGCAGCAGGCCCGGCAGGTCGATCACCCAGTACGGCCCGGGCTGCGTCGCCCGCTGGCCGGGCAGGGAGCGACGGCGGCGCGCTTCGGCCAGACGCGGCTCGTCGATGGCCTGCGGCCGCTTCCACAGCAGTCCGCGCAGGCCGGAGGGGGAGAAGGAGAACCCGCGGCGCTCGGCCTGGAGCGCCGGGGCGTCGCAGAACACCCGCATGAACCCGCCCAGCCCGTCGTACCAGTCGTGGTTGCCGGGAATCGCGTAGATGGGGCCGGGATAGTCCTTGTACGCGCGGAAGAACTTGTCGTCGTACTCGTTGCCCGATCCGGTGGGGTAGATCACGTCGCTGGCGATGACGGCGAACGACGTGCCCGCGCCGACGTTGAGCATGCCGGGGACGACGGCGTACTGCGAGGCGTCGCCCTCGCCGGTGTCGCCGAGCAGCAGGAAGCTGTAGTCGGGCCCGGGGTCGATCGCGATGCGGCGGTCAGGGTCGGCGCCCTGGCCGGCGCGGGAGGCCATCCACCGTCGGCGCACCTCGTTGGACGGGTCGCCGAACAGCTGGGCCAGGACCTCGTTGCGCGAGCGGATCAGCGTCGCGATCTTGAGCCAGGAGAACGACCTGGTGTCGGGACGCAACTCCTGGAACGTGCCGACCTCCTGGCAGGACCATCCGGCGCCCTGTTCGGAGACCCGGGACGACGCCCGCCTGCCGCGCTCGGCCGCCCGATCGACATCCACCATGTCCCCCATCTTTCCGGATCATGCTGGACGGCGCGGCGGAATCGCCAACCGGAATGGACCGGGACACAACGGGCCGCCGCAGAACGAGAGGCGCCCACGACCGGACCCGATCCGCCCCCCGGCGAACCGGACGCCGGGCGCCCCCGGACCGCGGCGACCCGGGCCGAGCACGACGCGGGGCCGAGCACGACGCGGGACCCAGCGGTCCCCGGAACCGGACGGGACGCCGGGATCGTGCAGGAATCGGGATCGGGCAGGACCCCGTACCGCACGGAACCCGGGGACCGGCCGGGACCCGCGAACCGAGCGGCATCCCCGGACCGAGCGGGACACAGGAACCGAGCGGCTTTCCCCGGACCGCGACCCGGGACCCGGGAGGAGGGGTGGCGGGGTCAGGGGATGAGGATGCCGGGGTTGAGGATGCCGGCCGGGTCCAGGCGTTGCTTGACGGCGCGCAGGATCTCCACCCCGAGCTCGCCGATCTCCTCCGCGTAGGCGGCGCGGTGGTCGGTGCCGACCCCGTGGTGGTGGGAGATGGTGCCGCCGGCCAGCACGATGGCCTCGTTGACCGCCCGCTTGGCGGTGGCCCACTGCCCCACCGGGTCGTCGCTCTGCGCGGCGACCACGGTGAAGTACAGCGAGGCGCCGGTCGCGTACACGTGGGACAGGTGGCACATCACCAGCGGGGCGGCGGCCTCGCCGGCGGGGTCGGCCGGGCCGAGGGCCACGCTGAGCACCAGCCGCACGGCGTCGTACAGCCGCGGGATGCCCGACCAGAAGCACGCCGTCTCCAGCGTCTCCACCGTCGCACCGGCCGACAGCAGGGCGTCGCGCAGGTACGGGGCGGCGAAACGGCCGTGCGCCCACGCCTCGCCCGGCTCGGGGCCGAGGTAGACGCCGCCCATCGACGACAGCGTGCCGGCGGTGCGCTCGCGGCGGTGGGCGACGTCGTCGTCCTCCCCCTCGTACCCCAGGATGGCCAGGCAGCCGGCGTCGGCCTGGACCCCGCCGATCTCGCCGGGCTTGGCCAGGCCCACCATGGTCTCGGTCTCGTCCGACAGGCGCAGCACGGTCGGCGTCGGCCCGTCCTGCGCCAGGCGCCGCAGCGCCGCCGTGCCGGCCTTGAACGAGGCGAACCGCCAGCCTTCGTACACCTTCGCGACCGGCGCCCGCCGCACCCGCAGCCGCAGCGAGGTGATGACCCCGAAGGCGCCCTCGGAGCCGAGGACGAGCTGGCGCAGGTCGGGCCCGGCGGCCGACTTCGGGGCGCGGCCGAACTCCAGCGTGCCGCGCGGGGTGGCGACGGTCACGCCGACCACCATGTCGTCGAACCGGCCGTACCCGGCGGAGGCCTGGCCGCTGGACCTGGCCGCCGCGAAGCCGCCGAGGGTGGCGTACTCGTAGGACTGCGGGAAGTGCCCGAGGGTGAGCCCGTGACCGGCCAGGAGCTGCTCGGCCTGCGGGGCGCGCAGGCCCGGCTCCAGCTCGGCGATCATGGACTCGGTGTCCACCGACACCAGGCGGTCGAGCCGGGCGAGGTCCAGGGCCACCACGCCGGCGAAGCCCCGGCGGTCGGCGGCGAGCCCGCCGACGACCGAGGTTCCCCCGCCGAACGGCACCACGGCGACCTGGTGGCGCTCGCAGACGCGCAGCACCTCCAGCACCTCCTCGTGCGAGCCGGGCAGCAATACGGCGTCCGGGGCCTGCGACCCGTCGCCGGCGCGCATGCGCAGCAGGTCGGGGGTGGACTTGCCCCGGGTGTGGCGGATGCGCGTGTCGTCGTCGAAGCGCACGTGGTCGGCGCCGACGGCCTTGCGCAGGTCGGCCAGCACCAGCGGCGACAGGGCCACCGGCCCCAGCCTGACCTCGCCGAAGCTCGCCGGGGGCGCGGCGGGCTCGCGGACGCCGAGCAGCTCGCGCAGGAGCTTGCGGACGGACTGCGGCAGCTCGGCGGCCTTGGCGGGGTCGCCCCAGCCGGACCAGAGCATCGGTTCGGCTGCGGTCTTGGGAGTTTCCACGCCCTACACTGTGACACGCCCGGCCGTGGCATCCCGGCGGGCGCCCCTCTCGGAGGTGCCGCACCGTGACGATCTCCCCCGGCTCCCCCGACTCCGGGTCCCCCCGCTCCGGCTCCTCCGGCTCCCGGGGCTCCCGGCCCTGGTCTCCGTCCGCGGGTGTGGTGCCCGGTTCGTCGCTGAACGCGGCGCGGCGGGCGCGCGAGCTGGCGGAGGCGCGCGAGAGGGTCGTCGACCTGCTGGTCGTGGGGCTCGGCGCGACCGGCGCCGGGGTGGCTCTCGACGCGGCGTCCCGGGGGCTGTCGGTCGCGGCCATCGACGCCCATGATCTGGCGTTCGGCACCTCCCGGTGGAGCTCCAAGATGATCCACGGAGGGCTCCGCTACCTGGCCAAGGGGCAGGTGGGCGTGGCGTGGGAGAGCGCGGTCGAACGGGGGGCGCTGCTCGCGCGCACGGCCCCGCACCTGGTGCGCGCCCAGCCGTACCTGCTGCCGCTGACGCCGGAGGTCTCCCCCGCCCAGGCGGCGACCCTGATGACCGGGTACCGTCTCGGCGACCTGCTGCGGGCCTCGGCCGGAACCCCGCGCGCGCTGCTGCCCGGCCCCTCCACGGTGACCCCGGCCCGCGCCCGCGCCCTGTTCCCGGCGCTGCGCCCCGGGGGCCTTCGCGGCGGGCTCGCCTCGTTCGACGGCCGGGTGATCGATGACGCCCGGCTGGTGGTCGCCATCGCGCGCACGGCCGCCGCCCACGGCGCGCTCGTGCTCACCCGGTGCCGTGCCCTGTCGCTGCGCGGCGACGGCGCCGAGGTGCGCGACGAGCTGTCCGGCGAGGTCTTCGCGATCCGCGCGCGAAAGGTCGTCAACGCGGCGGGCGTGTGGGCCGGAGAGCTTTCCCCGGTGCGGTTGCGGCCCTCCCGGGGAACGCACCTGGTGCTGCGCCCGGGCGTCCTCGGCGCGCCACGGGCGAGCCTGCACGTGCCGATCCCGGGACGGGGCGCGCGGTTCGCGCTCGTGCTGCCCCAGGCCGACGGCCGGGTGTACGTGGGGCTGACCGACGAGCCGCTGGACGGGCCGGTCCCGGACGTCGCCGAGGCGCCCGAGGCCGACATCGCCTTCCTGCTGGACGTGCTGAACTCCGTCCTGGCGACGCCCGTGTCCCGCGGGGACGTGGCGGGCGCCTACGCGGGCCTGAGGCCGCTGCTGGGCGGCGATGGGCGCACGGCCGACCTCTCCCGAAGGCACGCGGTCGTCGCGGCTCCTGACGGCGTTCTGACCGTCGTCGGAGGCAAACTGACCACCTACCGGCGCATGGCGCAGGACGCCGTCGACGCCGCGTTCCCCGACGCCCCGCCGAGCCCCACGGCGCGGCTGCCCCTCGTCGGTGCGCCCTTGCCGGGCGGCGGCACGCCCGGCTTCGACACCGCGGGCGGGCCGCCGCGGCGGCTGGTGGAGCGCTACGGGACGGAGGCGGCGGCGGTGCACGCCCTGGCCGGGCGGGAACCGGCGTGGGCCGAGAGGCTGCCGCTCGGCGTGACCGTCGCCGAGCTGGTGTGGGCGGTGCGGCACGAGGGGGCGCTCGACGCCGGCGACCTGCTCGACCGGCGCACCCGCATCGGGCTGGTGGCGGACGACCGCGCCGCCGCCCTCCCCGCCGCCGAACGCGTCCTGCGCGACCACGCGGACCAGACCGCCTCCGGCTGAGGCCCCCGGCGGACCCACGACGGGCCGGCGGCGCGCCCTCGACCGGACGTCCGGGCGAGCGGCCTGCCGGGAGGCCGGCTCGGGGTGCCAGGGCGAGCGGCCTGCCGAGATGTCCACTCGGGGTGCCGGGGCGAGGATGGCCGCACGTGGTGCCGGGGCGAGGATGCCGCGCGAAAGTGGCGGTTAACGCGTCACGGTCGACGAGGCAAGCCGACCGAAGAAATCGGTCCGTGATGAATCTCACACCGACAAAGCTGTATATGTCCTCCCGAATCGGACACCGGGCGTACCTGACCCCTCGCATGAAGGGTTCAACGCCGTTAGGTTAGTCTTACCTAAGTGATCGGGGAGGAAGCGTGACGACAGAGCGGGCACGGGGGTGTGACCACCCCGCGGGCTGCCATACGGGCGGGGTGCCGGTGCTCGCCAGCGCCACAACCGGCGCGCGGTTCTGGCTGCTCGTCGAGCATTCCGGTCCTTGGGCCTCCCATCTTCCCGACTGCGAGCTGCCCGAGGCGGTCCACGCGCTCATCCGGCGCGCGGCCGATCTGGGCGTGCGCGCCCAGCTCATCCGCCGTCCGCTGCACCGCCGCGCCGCTCCGGGCCCGGTCCACGTCATGGTCGCCGACAGCACGGCCGAGGTCCCGTGGCTGGCCGAGGGCCACTTCGACGATCCGAGCGATCTTGACCTGGGATCTCTTGTGCGCGGAGTGGTTCCGGAGTCCTGCATACTGGTGAAGGAGCCGGTGTTCCTGGTCTGCACGCATGCCAGGCGCAACGCGTGTTGTGCCCGCATTGGCCTTCCCATCGCGCGGGTTTTGGGTGAGAGCCAGCCGGGAAGAGTGTGGGAAACCACTCATGTGGGCGGCGATCGCTACGCCGCCAACCTCGTGTGCTTGCCACACGGGCTTTACTACGGCAGCATGTCTCAGGCTGCCGCGATCGCGGCGGCAAACGCGTACCGGCACGGCGAGATCGTTCTCGACCGTTTCCGGGGACGCGCGGGCATCCCTGAGCCATCGCAGGCCGCCGAGCATTTCGTCCGGGTACAAACGGGCGAGCTCTCGGTAGGCGGAGTGGCCGTGGAATCCACCAGGTCGGACGGTGACGTCACCGAGGCGATTGTGCGCCACGGGGACGTCCGGTTCCGGGTTGTGGTCGAGCGCGCGGCGTTCACGCCGTGCGGTACGGCGTGCGCCGACACGATCGCGACCTACAGGCTGGCGGCGCTGGAGCTTTTCCGGTGCGGCACGCCCGTTCTGACCTGAGGCTCCGACGGAGCCGGGAACACCGCGGCCTATCACGGCGTTGGAACGAGGGACGCCATATGCGTCCAATGCGGCACAAACACGAAATACCTCTCACCTACTCACCTAAGGTGGTTTCTCATGTCTCAGGTACGTCGGCAGATCGCCCGCCCGCGCCCCAGCTGGGGTTGGCAGGATGACGCCGCGTGCCGGGGAGAGGACCTTGTGCTGTTCTTCGGCCCTGACGGCGAGCGTCAGCCGGAGCGCGACATCCGTGAGCGCAAGGCCAAGGCCATCTGCGCCCAGTGCCCCGTCCGTGCGGAGTGCCTCGACTACGCCCTTTCACGTCCCGAGAAGTACGGCACGTGGGGTGGGCTCAACGAGGACGAGCGGGCGTCCGAGCGCCGTCGGCGCATGCGGCGTGCCGCCAGCGCGGGCATCAGTGCTGCCTGACCCTCCACCGGCATGATCCCTCCAGCATGATCATGCGGCTTTTCCGCTCCTGTACGCCTCCAGGGCCGCAATTGCCGCATGATCGTGCGGATGCCCTTCCCCCGGAAGGCATTCCCCGCTCCACCGCCCCCTGACAAGGGCACCCCCTCGCGAAGCATCGCTCTGGCGGGGGCGCCGCGCCGCCGCCCCCGCCGAGCCTCGCTCCCTGCGCTCCAGCGTGACGCCACCGCTCGACGCGAGCCACGAGCGTCCAGACCTCACCGCTCGACACCGCTCGACGAGCCTCCCGCTCCAGTCCCGGATCGTCACCGCTCACGTCTCAGCAGGGCCAGGACGTCGGCGTCGGTGAGCTGGTCGAAGCGCTGGTACCACTGTCCGACAGCGTAGAAGCCCGCCGGTGTGGCGAGGGCGACGACCTGGTCGGCCTCCTCGCCGAGCGCCTTCACCGTCCGCGACGATCCCACCGGCACGGCGAGCACCAGCCGGCGCGGCCCGCTCGCCCGCACGGCGCGCAGAGCCGCCCGCGCGGTTCCCCCCGTGGCAAGCCCGTCGTCCACGACCACGACGTCCCTCCCCGCGGTGACGGGCGGCGGCCGATCACCGCGATAGGCCCTGACCCTCCTGGCCAGCTCGGCCCGCTCGCGCGCGACGATGGGCTCCAACTCCTCGACGGTGGTCGTGAGCTGGGACAGCAGATCGGCGTCGAACACCGGCTCGCCGCCCTCGGCGATCGCCCCCATGCCCAGCTCCGGCTGCCAGGGGTGGCCGATCTTGCGGGTCACCAGGACCTCCAGCGGCACACCGAGGCGTTCGGCGACCGGCGCCGCCACCGCCACGCCTCCGCGCGGCAGGGCGAGCACGACCGGATCGGACAGACCGGCCTCGGCCAGCGCGTCCGCGAGCAGGACCCCCGCCTCCGCCCTGTCGGCGAAGGGCAGGAAGACCCCCCTGCCAGCGCCCATACCTCCAACCTACGCTTCGGCCGACCTACGCCTCGACGCCGTCCCGAGGAGGGCCCTGCCGGCGGGAGGGGCGGCCCGCCCCCCGTTCTGCGGGGCGGACCGCCGTGGGCCGAGGGCGGCCACAGGGATCAGGGGCGTCCCCGGCCGCGCACCGACTTGTGGATGATCTTCCACTTGCGCGTCTCCTCCGCGCGGAGCCGGGCGTCGCCGCGCCTGGCCATCCACGCGGCCTCGCGCTGGAGCTTGCGCCAGCTCTCCAGGCGGCGCTCGGGCAGCTCGCCCGACTCCAGCGCCGACAGGACCGCGCAGCCGGGCTCGCTCTGGTGCCCGCAGTCACCGAAGCGGCAGCTCTCCGCCAGTTCTTCGATGTCGGAGAACACCAGGTCGACGCCCTGGCTCATCTCGTACAGACCCACCCGGCGGATGCCGGGCGTGTCGATGATCAGGCCGCCGCCGGCGAGCGGGATCAGCTCACGGTGCACCGTGGTGTGCCGGCCCCGGCCGTCGCCCGCGCGAACCTGCTGGGTCTCCATGACCTGCTCGCCCGCCAGCGCGTTGACCAGCGTGGACTTTCCCGCGCCCGACGCCCCGAGGATCACCGCGGTGCGGGAACCGGCGAGGTGGTCGCGTACGACCTCCACCCCCTCGCCGGTGATCGAGCAGACGGCGTGCAGGTCCACCCCGGGCGCCGCGGCGGCCACGTCGTCCAGCAGACCGGCCAGGTGCTCGCCGACCAGGTCGGCCTTGGTGATCAGGACGACGGGCCGTGCCCCGCTCTCCCAGGCGAGCGCGAGCAGGCGCTCGACCCGGCCGAGGTCGGCGAAGTCGGTGGCGTGCAGGGCAGGCTCGGCGACGAACACCACATCGACGTTGGCGGCCAGCACCTGCCCCTGGGAGTCGCCGGACAGCCCGCCCCGCGAGTCGCGGCCCACCCCGCCGCGGACCAGGCTGGTCCTGCGGGGCAGGACCGCCTGCAGCTCGTGGCGGCCCTCGGGCAGCCGGGTGAGCGCGGCCCAGTCGCCCACGCAGGGAAGGGCGACGGTATCGGCCGCCGCCGCGCGGCGCAGCGGGGCGGCGTACTGGGCGTGGTGGTGGCCGTCGGCGGTGATGACGTCGGCGACCCCGCGGTCGACGCGGGCCACGCGGGCGGGGACGGCGCCGCCCGGAAGATCTGCGGCCAGGGACTCGTCCCAGCCCAGAGAGGAAAGATCATGACCTGAGGCGGTCAACTGAGGCACCTTTCGAAGACCGGGCGCCTCACGGCTTCAGCGCGCGACGGCCACCCGGAGGGAATCGGACACGGGCATGCCTAGAAAGACCCGCATGATCCTCACCTCCCGTCGAATGATGCCGCCGTCCCACAACGGCGAAGCCGGGCCCACCATATCGCGGGCCCGGCTCACCAGGGCAACACATTTAACCTCCGGCGCCGCGCGGCGCCGGAGGGCGGCTCAGCTCAGCCCGGGGGCCGGGAACTTGGCGGTGAGCTCGCTGACCTCGCCGTGGACGCGGGCGATAACCTCCTCGGCGTCGCCCTTGGCCAGAGCGGTGACGACCTCGTCCATCCACGCGCCGATCTGCCGCATCTCGCTCTCGCCCATGCCGCGGCTGGTGATCGACGGGGTGCCGATGCGCAGGCCGGAGGGGTCGAAGGGCTTGCGCGGGTCGAACGGCACGGTGTTGTAGTTGGTCTCCAGCCCGGCCCGGTCGAGGGCCTGCGCGGCCGGCTTGCCCGCGACGCCCTTGGAGGTCAGGTCGATCAGGATGAGGTGGTTGTCGGTGCCGCCCGAGACCAGCTCGAAGCCGCGGCCCGCCAGCTCCTCCGCCAGCGCCTTGGCGTTGCGGACGACCTGGTGGGCGTAGGTCTTGAAGTCCTCACCCGACGCCTCGCGCAGCGCGACGGCGATGGCGGCGGTGGTGTGGTTGTGCGGGCCGCCCTGCAGGCCCGGGAACACGGCCTTGTTCAGCGCCTTGGCGTGCTCGTCGTCGGTGGCCATCAGCATGGCGCCGCGCGGGCCGCGCAGCGTCTTGTGCGTGGTGGTGGAGATGACGTCGGCGTGCCCCACCGGCGAGGGGTGGGCGCCGCCGGCGACCAGGCCCGCGATGTGGGCGATGTCGGCGGCCAGGACGGCGCCGACCTCGCGGGCGACCTCGGCGAAGGCCGGGAAGTCGATGGTGCGCGGGATGGCGGTGCCGCCGCAGAAGATGAGCTTGGGACGGTGCTCGAGGGCGAGCGCGCGCACCTCGTCCATGTCGATGCGGCCGGTGTCCTGCCGCACGCCGTACCTGACCGGGGTGAACCACTTGCCGGTGGCCGAGACCGACCAGCCGTGGGTGAGGTGGCCGCCGAAGGGCAGGCCCATGCCCATGACGGTGTCGCCCGGGTTCAGGAAGGCCATGTAGATGGCGAGGTTCGCCGGGGAGCCGGAGTACGGCTGCACATTGGCGTGGTTCACGCCGAACAACGACTTGGCGCGCTCGATGGCCAGGGTCTCGATCTGGTCGATCACCTGCTGGCCCTCGTAGTAGCGCTTACCGGCGTAGCCCTCGGAGTACTTGTTGGTGAGAACGGTGCCGGTGGCCTCGAGAACGGCCCGGGAGACGTAGTTCTCCGAGGGGATCAGCTTGACGGTGTCGGCCTGACGGCGTTCCTCCGCTCTGATCAACTCGGCGATCTCCGGGTCGACGTCCGCAAGAGAACTCATGGCCCTACCCTTCGTTGGCTCCGGCGGAGACCCAGGCGCCCGGCCTCCGACCTCTTCGCTCCCTGGTGGTAGCCCCCACCCAGACGCGCCAGTCACGTCGCGTTCCGACGGTTAGACGATAGCGGACTCGCCGTTTCTGCCGAGCCCGCCACCCGGCCACGACCGGTCGACCTCGGCGTTGAGCGTGGCCCCGATGAGCACCGCCAGCGCCGTGATGTAGAGCCACAGCAGCACGGCGATGGGCGCGGCCAGCGAACCGTAGATCGACAGCGGCGTGAACCACGCGGCCAGCACCTCGCGCAGGACCGCCGCGCAGGCGATCCAGATCACCAGCGCCAGCACCGCCCCGGGCACCTCGCGCCACCAGCGGGTGCGCACCGGCACGCTCACGTGGTACAGCAGCGTGAGCACCAGCACCGACCCGATGGTGACCACCGGCCAGTACAGCACGCTCACCAGGCCGCTGTACTGAGGCAGCGCGTTGGACAGGATCGTCGGCCCGACCACCAGCACGGGGATGACGATCAGGCCGATGAGCAGCGCCGCCAGGTACAGGCCGAAGGACAGGATGCGCGTGCGGATGATGCCGCGGGTCTCGCCGAGCCCGTAGGCGATGGAGATCAGGTCGACGTAGACGAACAGGGCGCGCGAGCCCGACCACAGCGCGAGCAGGAAGCCCACGGAGATGAGCGACACCTGGCCGCCGCGCAGCACGTCGTCCAGCAGCGGCCGCACCACGCGCTCGATGGTGTTGCCGGTGAACAGCAGCTGCGACTGCCGCAGCACCCACCCGCGGGTCTCGGCCACGGTGCCGGGGCCGAGGATGCCGCTCATGTGCCCGAGCAGGCCGATGAGCCCGAGGACGAACGGGGGCAGCGACAGCAGGGCGAAGAACGCCGCCTCCCCGGCCAGGCCGGTGACGCGGAAGTTGAACCCGGCCACGGTGGTCGCGCGCACCAGCGCCCACAGCCGCGTCTCGCGCAGGCTGCCCAAGGTCTTGGACCCGCGCACGGCGGAGAGCCCGGCGGCGGCGTTCCGCTTGGCCCGGGACCTGACCAACCTCCAGCGGGGCGCGCGGCCGGAGGGACCGGGCGACCTGGCAGGAGCGCCGGTGGACGTCATGGCATCCAAAGGTATTCGCAACATGGCCCTACCACGACCCCACCGTGTAACGATCTCCTTGCGTGGCGTCTACCCCGTGAAGTGCCGTCCTATCTGTCCCGGCATGGGCGACCTTCAATGGTATCCGGCGCATTCCCGGAAACGGTGGTGAAAGCGCAGGTCAACGGCCGTTCAAGTCTCGCGAGGTCGCAACGAGAATCAGCCGTCCAGCGCGATGGCGTTCTTGGCCAGGTCGACGGACTCCTGGGAGGCGGGGCCGCCCGGGTTCTCGGTGGCCAGCGCCTGGTTGCGCTCGGCGAAGGGGCGCATGCGCCGCTCGTACCGGGCGAACGCCCGCCGGTGGTCGCCGTCGGCCGCGGCGAGCTCGGCCGCCAGGACGTACGCGCCCACCAGGGCGAGGCTGGTGCCCTGGCCCGACAACGGCGAAGCGCAGTAGCCGGCATCGCCGGCCAAGGTGATCCGCCCGCGCGACCAGGACGGCAGGTGGATCTGGGCCATCGCGTCGAAGTAGAAGTCGGGCGCCTTCCACATGGCCGAGAGCAGCCGCGGGATCTCCCAGCGCATGCCGCCGAGCCGCTCGGCGAGGATCCGGCGCTGCGCGTCGAGGTCGCGGTGGTCGAAGGCGAGCGGCTCGGAGGCGAACCCCAGGTTGACCCGCAGCTCGGTGTTGCCGCGGGCCGGGTAGATCCCGCCGCCGGCGTCGCCGTCGCGGATCCACACCTGCCAGTCCGCGAGGTCCAGCAGGTTCTCGGCGGTGAAGACGGCCACGTACATCCCGAGGTGGCGGGTGAAGCCCGCCTCCGGTCCGAACGCGAGCCGCCGCACGGTGGAGTGCAGCCCGTCCGCGCCGATCACCAGGTCGAAGGTGCGCGGCGCGGCTCGCTCGAACTCCACGCGGACGCCGTGCTCGTCCTGCTCCAGCGCGGCGATCGAGTCGCCGAACAGGTACTCGGTGCTCGCGGCGGTGCGCTCGTACAGCAGCCCGGTGAGGTCCTCCCTGAGCACCTCGATGTCGTCGCCGTCCAGCGGGCCGCTGCTGTAGGTGTGCTCGGTCGAGCGCATGATCTCCGCGCCGTCACCGTCGAGCACGGACATGCCGCGCATCCGGGTGCGCACGCGGCGCAGCGGCTCCAGTATGTCCATGCGCTCGGCCACGTCGAGCGCCACGCCGCGGACGTCGATCGCCTGGCCGCCGGGACGCGGCGCGGGCGCGCGCTCGACCACGGTCGGGGTGAGGCCGTGGCGGTGCAGCCAGTACGCCAGCGCCGGCCCGGCGACGCTCGCCCCGGAGATGAGCACGGTGGTCATCTGATGTCTCCTCGTCATGTCGTCACGTTGTACGCGAAGGTGAATGTACAACGTACGCATGAGAATATACAAGCCTGTGACCTGGGATTATGTACTAGTACAGCGGGCATGGCAGTCGCGGTCTGCTAACGTCTGTCCTAGTACAGATGGGGAGGTGGAGGGGCCGTGACCGTGGAGCCGCCGTACCGGCGCATCGTCGCCGACATCCGCCGGCAGATCGCCGAGGGCCGGCTCGCGCCCGGCGACCGCGTGCCGTCGACCCGGCAGATCGCCCGGCAGTGGGGCGTGGCCCTCGCCACCGCCACCAGGGCGCTGACCACGCTGAGGCAGGAGGGGGTGGTCAGCGCCCTCCCCCGCGTCGGCACGGTCGTGGCCCCCCACGCCGGCGAGGACTCCGTGCCCGGTCCGGCCGCGGCGCGCGGCTCCGGCGGGGACGGGGCCGAGGATGCCCGTCAGGGGCACGAAGACGCCCTACTCGAAGCCGGTTCGGCACATGACCGCACCCTTCGCGAAGCCCGTCTGGAGCATGACCGCACCCTGCGCGCGGCCCGTCCAGGGCATGACCGCATCCCCCGCGGGGGGCGGTCGTCCCCCGCGCCCGGACAGGCCGGGCACCGCGAGCCGGAGCTGACGCGCGAGCGCGTCGTGCGGGCGGCGATCGAGATCGCCGACGCGGAAGGGCTGGACGCGCTGTCCATGCGGGGCGTCGCCGCCCGGCTCGGCGTGGCCACCATGTCGATCTACCGTCACGTCCCCGGCAAGGACGAGCTCACGCTCCTGATGGCCGACGCCGCCTTCGGCGAGCACTCCTACCCGCCCGAGCGTCCGGCGGGATGGCGGGCCCGGCTGGAGGAGAGCGGCCGCGCCCTGTGGGGCCTGCACCGCCGCCACCCCTGGCTGGCCCAGCTCAGCCCGCTCACCAGGCCGCTGCCGCTGCCCAACCTGCTCACCCACGGCGAGCACATGCTCGGCGCGCTCGAAGAGCACGGCCTGACCGCCTCCACCATGCTGGACCTGCAGGTGCTGCTCTACGGGTACGTCCAGGGCCTGGCCGTGCACCTGGAGCGGGAGGCCCACGCCCTGGCCGCCACCGGGCTGTCGGAGGACGAGTGGATGGATCTGCACGGCCCCGCCATGGGGTCCATCGCCGCCGGCGGGGGGCATCCGGCCTTCGCCAGGCTCATGGCCGCCTTCGCGGAGGGCGGCTACGACCTCGACCTCGACGCGATCTTCGAGCTCGGGCTGCGCGTGCTGCTCGACGGGCTGGCCGTCTTCCTCGGGCGGGCGCCGGGCGCCGATGCCGGCACGCGGGACGCGGGGGCCGCGGGCCCGAACGCGCCGGACGCGAGGGCCTCGCGTTAGAGCACGCGGGGCGGGGCCGGCGGGTCGTAATGCGCGGGACGCGGGAACGGGGCCGGCGGGTCGGAATGCGCGGGACGCGGGGGCCGCGCGTCAGAGCACGCGGGCCGGGACCGGAGGGTCGAAATGCGCCGGGCGCGGGGGCCGCGCGGTAGAGCACGCGGGGCGCCGGGGCCGGCGGGTCAGGGCGCGCGGCGCACCGGGGCTGCGTGCTAGCTGGTGTGGGACCAGACGAGAACGCTCTCGCGCGGCTCGTCGGCGGGCCGGTGCTGACAGTCGCACCAGGAGCCGCCCCGGCAGTCGTCGTGCCGGTGATCTTTGCACTCTTCGCAGATCACCTGCCCCATTCTCCTCCTGTTCCTCCCAGAACAACACTCGGTTACGCTGACGCCAGCACATGCGAAGCGGAGGTGCCCGTGGCCGTCTCCATGCCCGAGCTGCTGGCCGATCTCCGGGCGGAGGGCGCGGAGCTCACGGCCATGATCCGGACGCTGGACCCGGCGGGCTGGGAGCTGCCGACCCCCGCCGAAGGTTGGGCGGTCCGCGACCAGATCAGCCACCTCGCGTGGTTCGACGACGCGGCGACCACGGCCGCCACCGATCCCGAGTGCTTCCGCGCCGCGCTGCCGGCCCTGACGGCCCGCGGGGACACCGCGGTGGACGAGATCGCCGTCGCGGCACGCAGCCTGTCGCCCGGCCAGGTGCTCGCCTGGTTCCGTGCGGCGCGCGCCCGCAGCCTCGACGCCTTCGGGAAGCTCGACGCCAAGGAGCGGCTGCCGTGGTACGGGCCCGACATGTCCGCCGCGTCCTTCGTCACCGCCCGGCTGATGGAGACGTGGGCGCACGGCCAGGACGTGGCCGACGCGCTCGGCATCGCGCGGGTGCCGACGGCCCGGCTGCGGCACGTGGCCGCCCTCGGCGTGCGCGCGATGCCGTACGGCTTCACCGTCCGTGGCCTCGCGCCGCCGCGGGACCCGGTGCGGGTGGAGCTGACCCTGCCCGACGGCACGCCGTGGACCAGCGGTCCCGAGGATGCGGCCGACCTGGTGCGCGGCCCGGTGCTGGACTTCTGCCTGCTGGTCACCCAGCGCTGCGATCTGGCCGACACCTCACTGGAGGTGCGCGGCGACACGGCCGGGGCCTGGACGGCGGTCGCCCAGGCGTTCGCCGGCCCGCCCGGCGACGGCCGCCCGCCCGGCCGGGCGCGGGCCCTCGCGTGACGGGGGACCCTCGCGTGACCGGGACCGACGGGGGCTCTCGCATGACCAGGGCCGACGGCGACCCTCGCGTGACCGGGACCGACGGGGGCTCTCGCATGACCAGGGCCGACGGCGACCCTCGCGTGACCGGGATCGATGGGGGCCCCGCGTGACCGCGGCCGGCACCCCTTCTGGGGTGGGCGGCAACCCCTACCTGGGGACGGAGACCCCAGCCAAAAGGGGCACCATATCCCAAAGTGTGGACCCGATATTGGACATCGCCCACACGCCGGGTATCGTTTGGGACATGCCAGCGGACCCGCTTCTCGTCGTGCGACGTCACGTCGATTTCCTGCGTGTCCGCAGTGCCATCTGTTGTGACGCTTGTTGACCGTCGCCCCCTGTTGACTCTCGCCAGCTCGGGCCCGTGACAGGCGTCCTTTTTCATGCGCTCACGTCTCAGATCATGAGACGTCAGGCGGCCTGCTCACGAGCGTCCGTGCGATCCGACGACCATTCTCGGCAAAGGACGCCCCATGACCAGCCCGCCCCGGCCTGCCAGCCGCCACCACAAGCGCCCGCGTGGTGAAGGTCAATGGGCTCTCGGTTACCGCGAGCCGCTCAACAAGAACGAGGAGAACAAGAAGAACGACGACGGGCTGAACGTCCGTCAGCGGATCATCGACGTCTACTCCAAGCAGGGCTTCGACTCCATCGACCCCGCCGACCTGCGCGGCCGGTTCCGCTGGTTCGGCCTCTACACCCAGCGCAAGCCGGGCATCGACGGCGGCAAGACGGCGATCCTCGAGCCCGAGGAGCTCGACGACCGCTACTTCATGCTCCGCGTCCGCATCGACGGCGGCCAGCTCAGCCTCGAGCAGCTCCGCACGATCGCCGACATCGCCAACACCTACGCCAGGGGCACGGCCGACGTCACCGACCGGCAGAACATCCAGCTCCACTGGATCGAGGTCGAGGCGGTCCCGGCGATCTGGGAGGCCCTGGAGGCCGTCGGGCTGTCGACCACCGAGGCCTGCGGCGACACTCCGCGCGTCATGCTCGGCTGCCCGCTGGCCGGCATCGACGCCGACGAGGTGATCGACGCGACGCCGCAGATCGACGACACCGTCGCCCGCTACATCGGCGACAAGGCGTTCTCGAACCTGCCCCGCAAGTTCAAGTCGGCGATGAGCGGCTGCCCGGCCCACTGCACGGTGCACGAGATCAACGACATCGCCTTCGTGGGCGTCGTCGACGAGCAGGGCGACAGGGGCTTCGACCTGTGGGTGGGCGGCGGCCTGTCCACCAACCCGATGCTCGCCAAGCGCCTTGGCACCTTCGTCCGCCCCGAGCAGGTCCACGAGGTGTGGGCCGGGGTGATCGGCATCTTCCGCGACTACGGCTACCGCCGGCTCCGTCACCGCGCCCGCATCAAGTTCCTGGTCAACGACTGGGGAGTCGAGCGGTTCCGCGAGGTGCTGGAGAAGGAGTACCTCGGCTACCCGCTGCCGGACGGGCCCGCCCCCGAGACGCCGCGCGGCGGCCGGCGCGACCACGTGGGCGTGCACCCGCAGAAGGACGGCAACTTCTACGTCGGCTTCGCCCCCAAGGTGGGACGGCTGGACGGCGACAAGCTGCACCTGATCGCCGACATCGCCGAGCGGTACGGCTCGGCCCGCGTCCGCACAACCGTCGAGCAGAAGATGGTCATCCTGGACATCGCGCCGGACAAGGTCGAGGGCATCGTGGCCGACCTGGAGGCCGCGGACCTGCAGGTCAACCCGAGCACCTTCCGCCGCCAGACGATGGCCTGCACCGGCATCGAGTTCTGCAAGCTGGCCATCGTGGAGACCAAGGGGCTGGCCTCGGACCTCATCGACGAGCTCGAGCGCCGCCTGCCCGATTTCGGGGAGCCGCTCACGATCAACGTCAACGGCTGCCCGAACTCCTGCGCCCGCATCCAGACGGCCGACATCGGCTTGAAGGGCCAGCTCGTCGTCGACGCCGGCGGCAACCAGGTGGAGGGCTTCCAGATCCACCTCGGCGGGTCGCTCGGCGTCAAGCCCGGGTTCGGGCGCAAGGTCCGAGGACTCAAGGCGACGGCCGACGAGCTGCCGGATTACATCGAGCGCGTCCTGAAGAACTACCAGAGCCAGCGGGACGACGAGGAGACCTTCGCCGACTGGGTGCAGCGCGCCGAGGAGGCGGACCTCACGTGAGGGCCCCCGGCGCCCCCGCCGCGGGTGAGGGGAGGCACGCGTGAGCGAGCGCGCGGTCCCCTTCCACTGCCCGTACTGCGGCGAGGAGGACCTCGAACCCTATGAGGGCGACGGCGGCTGGTACTGCCGCTCGTGCGCCCGCGCCTTCAAGCTGAGGTTCCTCGGCATCGGCGTGCGTTCATGAACGGCGGTGAGTCCTGGGCGCCCCCGCGCCCGGCGGCCGCACACACTGAAGATCGAGGAGTAGTGAGCGAGTCATGACACTGGTGGAGATCGAAGCCGTACTGGAACGACAGCGCGGCGTGCTCGACCTGCGTGGCATCGTCGAGTCCGCCGCCCAGTTCCTCGAGGACGCCCCCGCCCGCGAGATCATCCGCTGGGCCGCGGCCACCTTCGGCGACCGGCTGTGCCTCACCTCCTCCATGAGCGACGCCCTGCTGATCGACCTGGTGAGCCGGGTGAAGCCCGGGGTCGACGTGCTGTTCATCGACACCGGGTACCACTTCGCCGAGACCATCGGCACCCGTGACGCCGTCCAGCAGGTGTACGACGTCAACGTGATCAACGTCAAGCCGTCCCGCACGGTCGAGGAGCAGGACCGCGACCTCGGCCCGCGCCTGCACGGCCGCAACCCCGACCTGTGCTGCTACCTGCGCAAGGTCGAGCCGCTGAACCGCGCGCTCGAGCCCTACCTCGCGTGGATCTCCGGCATCCGCCGCGACGAGTCGCCCAGCCGGGCGGGCACCAAGGTCGTGGAGTGGGACGCCAAGCGCCAGATGGTCAAGGTCAACCCGATCGCCCGCTGGACGCAGGACGACGTCGACAACTACATGTCCGACAACGGCGTGCTGATCAACCCGCTGCACTACGACGGCTACCCGTCGATCGGCTGCGGCCCCTGCACGCGCCGCGTCGCCCCCGGCGAGGACCCCCGCAGCGGCCGCTGGGCCGGCCTCGGCAAGACCGAGTGCGGCATCCACCTCTGACAGACCGCCCGTCCACCTCTGACCGACCGCCCGTCCACCTTCCGACAGACCGCCCATCCGACGCGCGGGCCCGCCACGACCCGCGACCGACCGCACACGAGGCCCGGTTCTGAACACCGTTCCCGGCCCCTTCCGGATCCAGGTCCGGCACGGGCTGCCGATCGTCCTCCCAGGGCGTGTCCCGCCGCTGGTGGCGGTGGCGCACGGGTCACGCGACCCGCGCGCCACCGCCACGGTGGAGGCGCTGCTGGAGCGTGTGCGCCTTGCCCGCCCCGGCCTGGCCGTCCACGCCGCCTACCTGGACCACGCGCGGCCGTCCCTGCCCGAGGTGCTGGCCTCTCTGGACGAGGCCGTCGTCCTTCCCCTGCTGCTCACCGACGCCTACCACACCCGCGTCGACATCCCCGCCTTCCTGCGAGAGGAGGCCGCGCGCCGTGACACGCACCCCGAGAGGTCCGCGCGCCCGTCCCGCTCCCCCGGC
Source organism: Sphaerisporangium sp. NPDC005288 (assembly GCF_040607475.1). Classification (NCBI taxonomy): domain Bacteria; kingdom Bacillati; phylum Actinomycetota; class Actinomycetes; order Streptosporangiales; family Streptosporangiaceae; genus Sphaerisporangium; species Sphaerisporangium sp. NPDC005288. The sequence goes on from NZ_JBEXGT010000026.1 coordinate 121,835, forward strand.
CTCGGCGCCGCGATGCCGGCCCGGACGCGCCCGCCGCTCGTGGTCCACCAGGGCGCCGCGCTCGGCCCGCACCCCCTGCTGATCACCGCGCTGGAGCGGCGGCTCGCCGAGGCGGGCGTCGAGATCGGCGACCCGGAGACCGCCGTCGTCCTGGTGTCCGCGGGGTCCAGCGACCACCGGGCGATCGCGGTGATCGACGAGATGGCCCATGACTGGGCGCTCGCGCGCGGCTGGCATTCGGTGACCCCCGCCTACGCCTCCGCCGCCTCCCCCACCCCCGAGGAGGCCGTCCGGCGCCTGCTGGCCGCCCACCCCTCCCCCTTGAGTCCAGCGCTCGGCGCCGGCCCGCGCACCTCAGCGCGCCATGACCCTCCAGCACCTCATGACTCTCCAGCACGTCATGACTCTCCGGCGCGCCATGACTTCCCCGCACGTTCTGACTCTCCGGCGCGTCATGCACGCCCGGCCCGCGTGGTGGTGGCCACCTACCTGCTCGCCCCCGGGTACTTCGCCGACAAGGTGCGGCGCACCGCCTTGGCCGCCGGCGCCCACACGGTCGCCGCCCCCCTCGGCCCCGCCCCCGAACTCGTCACCGTCCTCCTCGAACGCCACGCCCAGGCCGTATCCCTCCTCCGAACGGCCACCCAGGTACCAACCCCCGGCTGACCGACCCGCTCCGCCGCCCCTGTGCGCCTAACCGAACAGAACCGCGTGGTCACTTAAGCGCCTACCTACCAGAGTGGGTTCTGTGATCCCTTGTCGATGGGTGCGCGAGCTGCTGCACAGCAGCGGCCGACGCATCGCGGAGGTGTTGTTCGCAGCCCGGATGGTCAACTGAACTACTTTCGAACTAGCAGTGTAAGATGGCGGCATGGCGACACGGTCTTTTCCCTTCTCGACGCTGATCAACAAGCAGACCAGCGTGTTCCCGGCGCTCGACGACGCCGATGTCATCCTGGAACGAAGGGATGCCGAGAATCTGGTCCTGATGCGGTCGGAGCGCTTCCAGGCCATGTCCGACGGGCTCCGGCTCGCCGCCCGGTCGCTGTCGATCATCGCGCGCGGGAATCGCGGTCTGGCCGAGCAGGTCTTCGCCGAGGAACTCCCCTGGTTGACCTGGCTACCCGCCGAGGCCCGCATGGAATGCGTGAGCGAACTTCTCGATCACCTCCTCGCCGGCGCCGACACCGGGCTGCTCGTCCCGTTCGCCCGCGCGCTGCGTGAATGGACCTCCACCGCCGAGATCTACTCCGACCCCGAACTCGCCCGCCGACTCCGCGGCCCCTTCGCCACCACTGACGCCACCGACCTTCCACGGCCCGGCGCCGTCGATGAGTGACAAGGTGAAGCGTGGTGACGAGGTGCGACGGCCCACCGGCTGGGTCGTACGGCTCGTCGACCGCCAAGCCGCGCTGGGGTGGGCTTCACTCCTGTCCCAAACCCCCGCGAACCTCGACCGGGCCTGGATCGCCATCACCGCCGATCCACGTGGCAGCGGCGACGTGGCCCGGCAGCACCGCCTGAAGTTCGATCTCAAGGCCGTGAAGATCGCCGGGGTCGAGTTGGAGCAGTGGCAGTACGAGGTGACCGGGGGCGGCAGGATCTGGTACGCCATCGACGACGATCAACGCATCATATGGATCACGCAGGCGGGTACCGGCCACCCTCGTCAGACCGACAAGCGCCGATCCTGACGTTCAGCCCGCACCGGCGGTCCGCCGGGTCCAGGAAGTACGGAACCTATCGGTGCCCTCGCGCCGGTAGGTGCCTCACGCCATCAGCGCGGCATGCTCAGGGGGTCATCGTGGGGTTGCCGCCTGTTCCAGGGCTTGGAGGATGGTGCCGGTGAGCAGGGCGATCTTGTAGGCGTTCTGGATCGTGGGGGTGCACCGGGCGGCGGCGCGGGCGGCCGCCTGTTCCAGGGGCTCTCCGGCCAGCAGGGCCTGCTCGACCTCGGTGAGGCGCAGGGGGACGCGCGCGACGCCGCCCACCGCCACCCGGGCGAACCTCACCCGGCCGTCGTCCACCACGAGCCGCGCCGCGGCCTCGGCCAGCGGCCATTCGGCGTACGCGCGGGCGGTCGCCCGGTGGTAGGCGGCGCGCTCCCCCGCGCGCGGCGGCGGCAGGACGACGGCGGCGAGGATGGCGCCCGGAGGGAGCAGATGATCCCGCGTGGGGTCGGCGCCGTCCCCGTACAGCTCGCCCACGGGGAACGGGGCCTCGCCGTGCACCTCCACCGACGCCTCACAGGCGAGCAGCGCCACGGCCAGGGACGAGGGATGCGGGGCGAGGCACGGACCGGTTCGCACGACCGCGGCGCGCAGGGTGAGCCCGTCCTGGGCCGGGCAGTCGTGGCCGCCGTCCTGGAAGCAGGAGAACGCCGGGCTGCGGAAGTAGGGGCACCGGTTGCGCTGCAGCAGGTTGCCGCCGAGCGTGGCCACCGCGCGGATCTCGGGCGTCGCCACGGCCGCCGCGGTCCGCGCCAGGCAGGGGTGGGCGGAGGCGAGACGCGGGTCTGCGGCCAGATCGGCGATCGTGGTCAGCGCGCCGACGCGCACCGTGCCGTCCTCCCGCCAGACGACGCCGGACAGTTCCGGCCGGCCGCGCAGGTCGATGTGCGGTCCGGCGGCGGGGCGGGACATCAGGTCGGTGCCGCCCGCGCGGAGTTCCCCGCCGCGCCGCGCGGCCTCGCCGATGCCGGTGAGCGAGGTGGTCATCGGGCGGTGATCCCTTCGAGGAGCCGGTCGGGGCGGATGGGCAGGTCGCGGGGGCGCCAGCCGGTGGCGTTGTGGACGGCGTTGCCCACCGAGGCGGCCACGCCGATGGTGGAGACCTCGCCGATGCCGACGCCCCGCCCGTTGACGTGGTCCCACCCCTCCTGGTGGAAGTGCACCTCGATCTCGGGGCAGTCGCCGATGCCGGGCAGGTGGTAGTCGTCCAGGCCGGTGGTGAGCACCACGCCGGTCGCCGGGTCGACGTGGCGCTCCTCGTACAGGGCGTAGCCGACGCCCTGGACGACGCCGCCTTCGCACTGGCTGCGCGCCAGGCGATCGGCGTAGATGTGCCCGGCCGCGATGCCGGCCCACACCCGCAGCGGCCGGACCACGCCGAGGCGGGTGTCCACCTCGACCTCGGTGACGTGGACGGCGCCGCTGAGCCCGCGCCCGAGCGCCATGCCGGCGACGGCGAACGGGGTGAGGTAGCCGCGCCGGTCGCCGCGGCGCCCGCCGACCACGCGGGCTCCCTCGGTCAGGCCGAGCTCGCGGAGCCGCCGGGCGGCGTCGCGCGCCGCGGGTCCGACGGAGGCCGTGCCGCGGCTGCTCATGGCGCCCGGCCCGTGCACGGTCCCGGTCCGGCCGATCTCGACGCGCACCGCCCCGGCGGGCAGGCCGAGCTCCTCGGCCACCACGGCCGCGATGACGCCGCGGACGCCGGTCCCGATGTCCTGGGTGGCGGTGCGGGCCACGACCAGGCCGTCCTCGACCCGCAGCTCCACCTCGGTTCCCGGGTCCACGACGTAGATCCAGTTGGCGGCGGCCACGCCGACGCCGCGGCGGAAACGCCCCGACCCGGCGCCGGTGGCCGGCCGTCCGGTCCACAGGGGCAGCGCCGCCGCCCGGTCGTACAGCGCCCGCCGCTTGGGGTTGCCGTCCCAGCGGCGGCGAAGGGCGATCGGGTCCTCGCCGCGGCGGTGCGCGGCCTCGTCCACCGCCTGCTCCAGCGCCCACAGTAGGGGCGGCGCCCCGGGGCCGCGGAACGGGGCGCCGGGCGGCTCGTTGGTGACCACGTCGTAGTCGCGCAGCCGCCGCGGCGCCTTCCCGTACATCATGCGGGCCTGCAGGGCCACGGCCGAGCCGACGGCCACGCCGCCGCGGCCGTACACGTCCACGGTCAGGGCCGCCAGGTCGCCGGCGTCGTCGGTGAGCAGGGCGATCTCGGTGCGGGTGCCGGGGCGGTTGCCGGCGTCGGCGAGCTCCTCGTCGCGGCCGAGCACCACGCGCACCGGCGCGCCGCAGGCC